>CALBRY010000605.1 GCA_937927665.1 uncultured Chloroflexota bacterium | reverse complement strand
TTAGGAGGCGGGAATGATCCAGGGGGGCGAGAGCTTCCGGCTGGTTGTACGGCGCGGTCCGCAGCCGAACCAGACGTATGAACTAAACAAAGACATTATCACGCTTGGTCGTGACATTACGAACGACATCGTGATCAATGACCCTGAGGTCAGCCGTCATCACATGCGTATGACGCGGGGTCCCGGCGGCTTCACCATTGAAGATCTGGGATCGACAAACGGCACGTTTGTGAACGGTCAGCGTGTGACCGGAGCGCGTCCGCTTCGTGCTGGCGACATGATCGGATTGGGCGAAACGGTGACGCTCGGGTATGAGTCGCTCGGTGCGGCAGTGCCGCAGCCGGGGCAGCCTGCGCCGGGTGCAGCGGCATCACCATATCAACCGCCGCCCGCTGCCGGAGTCGCACCGATGAATGATGCGCCCGCTTCGAGTCCGAGCGGAGCACCTTATCAGCCACCTGCAGGCGCTCCCGGCGCGTCGTATCAGCCGCCCGCCGCAGGCAGTGGACAGCCGTATTCGTATACGCCCGGCAGCGGCGCGAGTACGGGGTATCAAAATCAGCCGGGAAGCGCGTATACGCCTGCTGGCGCGGGATATTCACCGGCGAATGCGCCGATGACGGCTGTTCCCGGTTACGCAGCAGATTATGATCCGCAAGCTGTACGCACCGATGATCCGCGCAATACAACGCGCTGGGTGTTGATCGGATGCGCGGGATTAGGCTTGTTCTGCTGCTGTTCGTCGGTGCTTGGCTTGGTGATTGTCGATACGCTGTGTCTGTGGGATCGTATTCCGATTCTGTGGGATATTCTGCGGGCATTAGGCGCTGGAACAACTTGTTAAAACAGCTTTCTTAGTGTCGCGTTCTTCGCACGACGGTGTGTGATCACTGCCGCAACGTGAAGGATAGTTGAACATCGGCGACAGCGAAGTTAACAAAATGAGTGAAGGCACATTCCCGCTAAGCGACGACGCGCGATTTCGTGCGATTGTCGAGGGGCAAACCGAACTGGTCTGCTGCTATCTTCCCGATACTACGGTGACGTATGTCAATGCGGCATACTGCCGTTTCTTCAACTTGAAGCGGGAAGATATTGTCGGGCGCTCATTTGCGTTTCTCGTCAGTCCGGAACGCCGCGTGGGGCTGCTGGAGCATATTCACTGGCAAGTTGTCAACAAGACACCGCGCAACGAAATTCAGCGCGAAAAAGCGTTGGATGGCGGCGATTGGATCGTCGAGTGGACGGATCAAGCGCTGTGCGATGCTGATGGCAACGTGCTTGAGATTGTGGCAGTGGGGCGCGATGCGACGGATCGCGTGAGGGCTGAAGAAGAACATCAACAGCTTGAAATCGCACGCCATGCGTTGAATGCCGAACGCGCGATCAATACGTTGCGCGCTAATTTGATGCACATCCTCACGCACGAACTGCGTACGCCGCTGGCAATCATTCAATCTTCGCTCGATCTGCTCACCCGCTACGCCGAACGCTTGACTTCGGCGCAGCACGAGGAGCGGATCGCGCAGATCAACTTACAAATCCGCATGATGACCGAAATGATGGATGACATCGGCTTGTCACTGCGGATGCAGATGAATGAATTAGCGATCAATCCTGCCGAAATCGATCTGCCGACGATTGTGCGCAATCTGGTACATGAAATCGGCTCGACGATCGGTGTTCATCATGAGTATGTTATTCAGGTGGATGCGAACACAAGCTGTGTGGTGCTGGATCGACTGCTGCTGCATCGCATCCTGACGAACTTGATCACGAACGCGGTCAAGTATTCCCCGCATGGCACATCGATCGAAATTGGTGGGCAGATCGTCAACGGCGAACTGATTTTGCGTGTACAGGATCAGGGGATTGGTATTCCGGCGGCGGATGCTGATCATCTGTATGAACCTTTTTTCCGGGGAAGCAACGTCGGCGAGGTTCAGGGTACAGGGATCGGGTTAAGCCTCGTGCGCGAGTGCGTACAGGCGCACAGCGGACGGATCGAAATGATCAGCAAAGAAGGGGCGGGGACAACCTTCACGGTGTATATCCCCCAACCGCTTGTTCAAGCGTAGTTTTCCTCAAGAAATCTGCTCACGCACGTAATCCAGCGCATCTTCGATGCTGTAAAAAGCGCGCAATCGCATGCTCCCCAAGAGCGCGGATGATAATTCTTTGATCGCCATCTCCATATAGCAGTCATCGACGATGACCAAGCCTTCGATCAGCATGGGATGGCGCAGCATGGTCGCATGGTTTGAGAGCGCGGCGAAGGCGAACATCATATCGTCAACATCGAGGACACCATCTCTGTGTTGACAATCGAGCAGGTAATAGACGGGTTCGGTCAGCGCGTTGAGGAATAACACATCATTGGCGACCATCACCTGTGTATGCGCATAAGGGCTGTGCGCGTCGGTGATGCTGCGGATCATGAGCGGCAGGTCAGGATAAAAAATGAGGTTGTTCAGCATTGCGGGAGTCCTACATGCTTCGATGACTCCCACATTGTACGGAATGGGGGCGCGATAGGAGAGTAAAGGTTTGGGAAGGCGCAAAGCAAGCGTCCTTGCATTATTTGATCGTTACTCGGATGCGGCGGCGGGTGAATCCCCATTCGGTGAGCGGTTCAAGTTCTTCGCCGCCTTCATATGGGCGGGTTTCGCCGGGGGGAAGGATCATGACGAAGGAATCCCCACTCGCAATTTCACCGTCCGGAAATGCAACTACTGGGCTGTCTTGCGGCGGGAAGTAATAAAATGTCCGCATATCATGTCCGGTAGGCAGCCATTGCGGATCAACCGCGATTTGAGCGCCTTGCCATGCGAACAGCGGAATCCGGTCGAGCGGCGCATCGACGGTGATTTCCTGCCCGCCGTCGTACCACTGCCCGGTGTAGAAGTCGCACCAGGGCGTACCCTCTTTCGATTTGGGTAGGTAGACGGTGCGTGTACGCGCCCCCGGTTCGAATACGCTGGCGACGAGCAATCCTCCCATCATGAATTCAAACGACGCGGTGCGGGCGCGCTCGTCGTGGGGAAACATCCATACCAAAGGTTGAATCATTGCCCCGCCGACTCGGTCAAAGTAAGGAATCAGGCGGTAGCGGAAGTGAATCGCCGCGCGAATCTCCGGCAGCACTTCGGGATACATCCAAGGCTCATTGACCGATCCATCGGTGTGCCACGAATGGATGCAAAAGCGCGGGTGAAAAATGCCGTTTTGCACCCAGCGGACGAACAGCTCAGGATCGGGCTTTTCGCCAAAAAAGCCGCCGACATCATGCCCGGTGTTCGGCTGACCGGAAAGCGTCAGCCCTAACCCCATCGGGATATTCCATTTCAGGCTGTGCCAGCTTGTGTAGTTGTCACCGCTCCATGTTTGGGCGAAGCGTTGAATCCCCGGCATGCCGGAGCGCGAGAGGACGAACGGCGTTTGATCCGGACGCGCCTCTTTGAGCGCTTCGTGTGAGGCGAGCGCCATCAGCAGGGTTTGAACGGGGCGCATTTGACCGAGATTGACGGGCGATCCAAAGCCGTCGCAGATTGCGGTGTCATCCGGTGATTGAAATTCGTTGTTGTCATTCCAGATCGCGTCGATGCCGTAATCGAGCAGCGCCCGCTTGATCTGCGCCTTCCACCAGTCGAATCCGGCGGCGCTGGTGAAGTCGATCAATGAGCCGGGTTCGGTCGTGCCGCCCGCACCGCTCCAGTATTCCGCGACCATCGGCGTACCATCCCGGATTTTGATGAAGCCGCCGATGCGCGCGACTTCTTCATACAGCGGGTGACTCTTGAGCAGGTGCGGCTTAACGTTCGCCGCGACTCTAATTCCGCGCTTGTGAAACGTGTCGATCATCGCTTTCGGGTCGGGGACGCGGCTGTGATTCCATGTGAACACGTAGCGCCGCCCGCTTTCGGGATCGGTGGTGTAGCCGCTGGAGAGGTGAAAGAGATCGCACGGGATGTCGTGCTCGTCGCATAATTCGACGAATTTCGCCAACTGCGCTTGCGCGTCCGGCGCTTCGGTGTACTTCATGGTTGAGCCGAGATAGCCGTAGCTCCATACTGGCGGTGTGAACGGATGACCGATCAGTGTGTATAGATTTTGAAGCACGTCAAAGATGTCTGTGCTGCCATAAATCATGTAGTAATCGATGTCGCCATCTTCGGCGCGCCATGAGCGAAAACGCTCCCGCCGCGTGTAATCGATCTCCTTGCCCATATCGAACGTGGTTTCGCTCACGTTGTCGTAGAGCAAGCCGTAATACACATTTTGATCGTGGGTGATATAGAACGGAAAATGCTTGTACAGCGGATCGCTGGTTTCGGCGTTGTAGCCAAGCGCATCACGCGGGGCAAGGCGGATTCGCATCCCATTTTTGTCGAGCGGTCCGGCAACCTCA
>CALBRY010000604.1 GCA_937927665.1 uncultured Chloroflexota bacterium | reverse complement strand
GATCGGCTTGGGCTTGACGTTCAGCCCGATCAGCGCGGCAGTCATAAACGCGGCGGATTCCGATAAGCTCGGTTCGGCGTCGGCGCTGGTGATCATCATGCGCCTGTTAGGGATGACGGTCGGGATCGCGCTCCTGACGGCGTTTGCCAGTCAGCGGCTCTCCGGGCTGGCGGCGGCTGAACTCGGCGCGGCGGCGGCTGATCCGTTCGCGGCAATTGATGTTTATATCCGCCTGACAATTCAGGTCCTCAGCGAGATGGGATTCGCAGGGATGATTTTGTGCCTTGTCGGGATTGTTCCGGCGCTGATGCTGCGCGGCAGAGGGCGCGAAGGCGCTCCGGCGGCGGGGGATTGAGATTGATCTCTCCCACATAGGACAGGGCATGCCCTGTCCCTACAACGCTCGTGTCCGAATTCGGGGGCGGCTTCTTCAGCCCACCAAAATGGGGACACGCTGACCCGTCTCGGCGCTTTCGATTGCGGCGAACACCATCGCCAGCGATTTGATATTTTCCGCGCCGGGATTGAGCGGCTTTCCGCCTGTCCGCACCGCATGAATAAAGTCCGCGATGCCTCCGGCATGATGCACGGCAGGCATCGCCGCAAGCGGCGGTAGATCGATCTCCGCAAATTCATTGAAGAATCCGCCTGTCGCGCTGATCTTCTGCGCCCGGTATGACTCTGCGCCGTTCCATGTCGCGCTGCCGCATTCGCCGAGTACGCGCCATTCCGCTTCCCACGCCGTCATCACGCCTTCGGCTGCCCAACTCCCCCGGTAGGTGTAAACGATCCCGTCCGTCATCTCGAACACAGCGACCGCCGATGCACCGTGTGCAAAACTGGATCCGCTCGGATTCCACTCATGACAGTACACCGCGACCGGATCAGCATTGAGCAGGTAACGCGCCGCGTCGAACGTGTGGATCGCCATATCGAAAATCAGCGGGTGACGCATCGTATGACGGAAGCCGACAAAGTGCGGCGCGTTGAAAAAATCGCTGTGCAGGGTCGTGATCGCGCCGATTTCGCCGGAGTGGATCAACCGTTTTAGGCGCAGCAGATTCGGATCAAAGCGGCGATTTTGCATCACACCGTAGAGCTTGCCCGCCCGTTCCGCCGCCGCGATCATCTCGCGGGCGTGTTCAAGCGAATCCGCGAGTGGTTTTTCGCCCAGCACATGACAGCCATGTGCTAACGCCGTCAGCGTGATCGGGTGATGTGCTTCCGGAATTGTGCAGTCAAACACGATATCCGGCTGCATCTGCGTGAGGATCGCGTCAAGATCGACTCCGAAAGCCGCGCCGGGAACGCCGTATTGTTCTGCGTAGCGCTGCGCCGCATCCAGCCGCACATCGACAAAGCCGACGAGCCGCAGTTTCCATTCGGGATGCTCCGCTACGATTTTGAGCCACGCCTCACCGATTCCGCCGCATCCCGCAAATACCACCTTGAGTTCCACAATGCCGCTCCTCTAAGCAATCGATGTATCGTTATGGTGTGGCGGTGGCGCTGGGCGTGTTCAAGTCGATCACGTCGAGCGCGAACGGAAGCTGAGGCGCGATAAACGGCAGCACGATCGACGCCTGATCGAAATTGGTCACGTAGAGCAGCCCGGGGGCGACATACTCAACATCGCTTGCCCCCCGGAACAAGCCCGCGATGTACACGAGTTCGTTGTTTGCCTCATCCACGCGCGCAATCCCGTTTTGACCGAGCGCCGCCACGTAGATCGTGCCATCCGGTGCGACGGTCAAGCCGTCAAACCCCGGCGGATTCGGTCGCGCGCCGTGTTCATAGACGATGCTGGATGACGCATCGCTCACGCTGATGCGGTAAATGATGTTTTGTTCGGGATCGGTCACAAGCATCGAATCGGTGAGCGCATCATAGGCGATCCCGGTCACGGCGCGGCGCTGACTCACCGCATCGGCGGCGGGCGGCGGCGGCACAAACCAGATCGTGCCGTTCGAACCGTCCGCGTCGAAGCGCCAAACTTCGTTGCGACCGGAGTCGGTCACGTAAAGGCGTCCGAGCGCGTCAAATGTCAGATCATTGGGCGAAACCCATCCCGTCGCATCGATTGAGGTAGGAAATTCCGTAATTTCGCTGCTGAAGATGGGAACACGCCACAGCCGCCCGCCCGCTGTACGCGGATCGGTATCGTTCTGATCGATCACCAGCACTGACGCGCCATCCGGCATTAGGGCGACTCCCGTAAACGCACCGATTTGATCGCGGGTGTTCAGGAGTTCGCTCACATGTCCCATCGGGCTGATCGCGTACACCGCGCCGCTGGAATAACTGCCGGTGATGATCGTGTTATCCGGCAGCACGGCAAGCGCGGGCGGATAAGCGTTGTCATCCGGCAGGGTGACATACTGGGCGATACTCACCGCCGGATCAAGCGCGATCGACTGCACGCGCTGTCCGGTGTTCAGCGCAGAGTTGATCAACAAAACGGTGACGCCGATAAATGCCAGCAGGACACCGCCGAAAATCACGAAAAAGACGAAGCGCCGCTGAGGCAGCGAGAGGGTTTGAAGATTCTTAAGCATGGGTGAACATTACAATCCGGTGAACAGCGTTGAAGCGGTGAATTATACCAACTCTTTCTCCGCGTTCACCGCGATCACTTCGCTGTAGAACGAGACTTTATAGCGAATCAGCTTCAAATGCTCGTTTAGTTCGTCAATGCGCGCTTCTAGATCGTGCTGCAAATTCTTGAGCATTTCCACGCGGTGCGGCAGGGTTTCATCTCCGGCACGCTGAAGTTGGGCGTACATTTGCATTTCGTGGATCGGCATTCCCGTAGCGCGGAGCTTCATCAAAAAATCGATCCAACCGATATCCTCGCGGGTGTAGCGGCGGTGCGAATTGTCCGCCCGCTCGATGGGGTGGATCAAGCCGATGCGCTCATAATAGCGGAGCGTGTACACGCTGAGATTGGTCGCCTCGGCAACCTGTTTGATGGTGAGCAGTTCTTTTTGTTTGTCGGTCATTTTGGTGGATTTACCCCTTCAGTAATGGCAGCAGATAGCGCGTGTATTCGTCCAAACAATCGGGATCGCCATCGAGCGGCTGCAAAATTACCGTGTCAACACCCGCGTCCGCCAACCGGATCACGGATGCCGCCGCTTGATCAGGCGTGCCTGATGCCGAAAGCGCATCCACCCATTCATCGGGGAGATAGCGGGCGGTGTCATCCCCGTGTGTTTCGAGCAGCGCACGCGCTTCGTCACGAATGCCGAGCGCGTCCATTTGAGGATTCGCCCACTTGAGCCGCTGTGCGATCAAGCGCCGCACCACTGCCCGCGCCGTTTCTCCATCCGGGTTCACTTTCGCCGTCATGTACGAGACGATGCGGTGATCACCGAGCGGGTGGGCGCGCTCCGCGATGCCCGCATTGATGTGAGTCTTTGCCCAACGCACATAGGCGGGGGACGACATATCGGTGAGAATCGTCCCATCGGCGGCGCGTCCGGCAAGCTGCAAGGATTTCTCGCGCATCGCGCCGATATAGAGCGGCGGCGGTTGTATCGGGAACAGCGTCATCTGCACCGCGTCCAGATCGACCCCGTTTTGATGCACCGTCACGCGGTCGCCGCTGAGCAAAACGCGCACGGCGTTTACGGTTTCTTCGAGTGTTTTCATCGATGATTTTGGCGCTGCGCCGATTTGATGCATCCACGAATCGACCCCGTGACCAAAACCGGGGATAAAGCGCCCCGGAAATGCCCGCGCCAGCGTCGTGATCTCCATGGCGGCGAACAGCGGGTTATAGACTGTCGCGGGGAGCAGCCCGATCCCGACGGTCAAGCGTTCGGTCGCGCTGAGGGCAAGCGCCGCCGATGTGAACGCGCCGGGTAAAAAGCAGTCATCCCACACCCAGAGTTCATCTAGCCCGGCGGATTCGGCGCGGCGTGCAAAATCGCGGAGTGTTTCGGGCGGAAATGTCGGATGAAAAATCATGCCGATTTTAGGCATGGTCAGAACTCCTGTTAAGCACATGCTGAATAGATTCAGTGTACCGCAAATTGCCTCAAGTTGAGGGCTTGACTTAGAGCGCACTCTAACTTGTAGAGTCAGACTTGTACGGGAAAACAAACAGCAAGGACACACTATGGAAATGCGGCAGTTAGGACGTTCCGGCATTCAGGTTTCGCCGTTAGGGATGGGTTGTTGGGCGATCGGCGGCGTGTGGCAGTTCCGTGATATTCAAGCGGGTTGGGGCGAAGTGGACGACTCCGAATCGATCCGCGCTGTGCATCACGCAATCGCCAGCGGGATCAATTTCTTTGATACGGCGGCGACGTATGGCACGGGTCACAGCGAAACGGTGTTGGGGCGGGCGCTCTCCGGAAAGCGCGATCAGGTGGTGATCGCTACCAAGTTTGGCTTTAATGTGAACCAATCCGCCAAACATGTGACCGATTACGCTTCACCCAAGCAGACGATCACCAATCTGCGCGCCGACTGTGAAACCAGTCTGCGCCATTTGAACATCGACACGATTGACCTGTATCAGCTTCATGTGTGGGATTACCCGGTTGAACATGTCCCCGAATTGGTCGGCGCGCTGGAAGCGCTTGTGCGCGAAGGAAAAATCCGCGCTTACGGGTGGAGTACCGATGACGCGGAAGCGGCGCGCGTCTTCGCTGAAGGTGAACACTGCGCCGCTGTTCAGCACGATCTCAATGTCGTCCGTGATGCTCCGGCGATCCTTGCGCTGTGCGAAAAGCTCAATCTGGCGAGTGTCAACCGGACACCGCTGGCACGCGGCGCGCTTACCGGAAAATACACCCGTGATACGGTGTTCGCGGCGAATGATGTTCGCACCGATACATGGGCGCGTGAAAATATCCTGCTGCCCGCATTCGATAAGCTCGATGCGCTCCGCGATGTGCTGACGAGCGGCGGTCGCACGCTGGCACAAGGTGCGCTGGCATGGATTTGGGCGCGCAGTCCGCTCACCGTGCCGATTCCGGGGATTCGCACCGTCGCTCAGGTTGAGGACAATGCCGGGGCGATGAAATTCGGTGCGCTCACGCCGGATCAGATGCGCCAGATTGATGAACTCCTTCAGCGCCCCGTGACCACGTAGTCTAGTTGTCACCATAACTCCGGCTTTCCCTCTCTATTGCGTGGGATAGAGAGGGAAAGCCGGGCAAACCTATTCCCAATCGCACCCGATTCCTTCATATAGTAGTAGATAGGC
>CALBRY010000603.1 GCA_937927665.1 uncultured Chloroflexota bacterium | reverse complement strand
CATCCTGCTGAAACGTCGTCCGCTGTTGTGACGTTGGACCGCCGTGTACCATCACGATCAGCGGCGGCGCTCCCGGTGATTCAAAACGCTGGCTTGCTGGCGGAAAATACAATCCGTGCGCTTGTTCGCCGTCAAAGCTCGCCCACGAAATCGGCTCTCCCTTCGAGAGCGCTTCCGGCGCAATCGACTCCGACGAAGCGCGGCGGCGAATGCTCACACGGCGCGGTGCTTCAATCGTGAGCAGTCGATCCGTTTGCACCGCCGAACCGCCAATCACGGCGATGCGTTCGCTGTTCGGCGCGACAGCGATCTGCGTCAAATTCGGATAGTCTTCCAAGCCTTCGATCTGCGTGTGTCTGCCGCTTTCCAGATCAACCCGCCACATCGACCACACACCCCCCGGCGCGTTGCGGAGATACGCGATCGTGCCGCTGTTCACCCACCCGTACACGCGCAAGCCCTGCCGCCATGCCGGAACGCCATGTTCATACGCTTCGCTGGTGATCTGCGTATGTTCACCCGTTTTCAAGTTGTAGGTGTAAAGCTGCCACCAGCCCGAAACATCGCTCACATACGCGAGCATCGCCCCATCCGGCGAAAATTCCGGCTGTTGAACCGATGTATCGCTGTCCCCGGCGATCACGGTTGATTCTTCAAGGTACGGCACACCGAGCGCATCCACCGCCAGCGTGATCAAGTGGAGCTGCGTACCATCCCACGGCATATTCGGGAAATCCCACGCGATATAAGCGATCTGTTTCCCATCAGGACTCCACGCGGGCTGCATGACAAAATCCGTCCCGTATGCCAATTTGCGCGGGAACTGCCGCCCGCCGCTGTCCACCAGCGCCAAGCCGTCCGCGCCTTCGTAATGATGCACGTAGACGATCCACGCCCCATCCGGTGAAACACGCGGCGAAGCGCACACCCCGAATGCTGGCGTAATCGCTTTAGCGCGTCCACCTGTTACCGGAATGCGATACAGCCGCCCGCTTTTTCCGGCGAAATAAGCCACCCCCATGTGAACCGTGAATTCACCGCCGCCGTAGCCGATCCCGCCGCGCACACTTTGATCGACCTCCGTCAGATCGTGGAGCGCATCGCCGGGGCGTTGTGCCACCAGCAAATTTTGTGATCCGCTTTGAAAGGTGCGCGTCTCGCTCCAGACCAGCGTTTCACCATCCCATTGAACATCTTGAACGCGCAGCGTTCCCGCAGTCATGCCAGCGGAGATTGGGCTGCTCCATGTGCCGAACGGTGCTTTTTCACGCTTCATGAACTTTCTTTATCCTTACGTGATCAATTGTTGGGGGATAATTCTAATCAAGTGTGGGGGGCGCGTAAACAAATAAAAAGCGCTCCGCAGAAAACGGAGCGCCGATATTTGTAGCGCGGGTACTGCCAACAAGACTATTGGAAGAAGGTGTAGTATGAGGAGCCCGCGCACCTCTGTATATTTTTGTTTACGCCCTCAGTATAGGTTGGTTGGGGGATGTGTGTCAAGGTTATTTAACTCAGCAGATTCTCATTTGGTATAAACTGCACAAGAAGATTGCGGAACATTACAGGCAGAGTCATCATGACTAAGTTAACTTTGATGTGGGCGGACAACATTTGTCCGCCCATTTGATTCTTTTCCCTTTAATTTTAGGCATTCATTCCCTGCACATCGTCGGCGGGATCAGGCGTAGTCGATCCCGGTGTGATTAACGGAAGCTGCCGCCACGTACCATCGCGGACGCTTTGCGCCAATACGCTTTGCGGATCATATTCGCTGGAAATGATCTCGACGATTGCGCCGGGGTCTGCCCAGTAATACAGCCGTTCCGCGTTGCTGTCCTCGCTCATCACACACCCATAGGTATACGGTCGCCCGACATTCCCGCCGCCGAGATACGTTCCGTTCGGCAGCACCACCGCGCCATGAAAGCCGTTGACCAGCCCCGGCACGACTTCGTAAATGCCCATAAACCAGTACATATCCCATGTGCCGCATGTATCCGCCGTACACAATTCAAAACTGCTCCCCGTCGCCAGATCGACATGGCTGAGAATCTGAAACACGCCGGGATACGTCGGATAGCTGGATAGCCCGCTCGAAATCGACCAGTAAAAGACGACGTTGTTCCCTTCAAACGCAACCAAATACTGCGTATCCAGATCGACCACGATCCGCTTGGTGGGGACGACCGGCTGCGGCAGAGTCATATCGCGCGACGGCAAATTGATCACCTGACCGGGATACAATTCTTCGAGATCATTCCCCGGGTTAGCATCCAAGATTTCGCCTAGTGGGATACCCGTTGCGCGGGCGATGTAATAGCCCGTATCACCCTGTTCGATCTCATACGTCGAAGGTTGGTAGCGAACGCGCAGATTCACACTCGTTTGACGTGATCGGATCGCGTCGCGCACCGCTGTGATCGTCTCCGTCGGTTCAAGATAGCGCAGCGGATTATCGCGCTGCAGCACGGCGGTTTGTTGTGCGACAAACGGCGCGAAGTCCTCCTCGCGCAGCGTCAGCGATTCCGTTCCCGCTTCCAGCCAGCCCAGGAACGTTTCTTGATCCGTCGCCCATGCCCAATTTTCATTGGTGAACGGATCATAACCGTTCAACACAAACGTCTGCGAGACGAGCGCCCGCACATCATCCATAAACGGCTCAGGATCGCGCACCTGTGGCGCAACCGTCGTCATGATCAGATCGAATTTCCGCGCCGATACAATTTCGGGCAGATCAGCTTGGATCGCGTCCAATGTTGAGGAGACTTCCAGAAAACGCCCATCCGTCCCATCAACGCCGATCAAGAGATCATTTTCCCAGCGGTAGCCCGCGTTATACGGCTGAATCTGTGCTTCTTCGCTCAAATCAAGCAGGCGATTTTGAGCCGTTAGCGCTTCCATCGTGACGATCGGCAGCACCTCATAACCGAGGGGTATTCCCGACATACCGACAGCGCGCATCGCTTCAACCGTCGCGTCCGCATCCAATCGCAGACCGAGTTCCGACGGTCTGAACTCCCACGAGCGCTCCTGATCGATCAGCGTCAGGCTCATTTCTTCATCCCAGTATTCCTCAAGCGCAGCGACGGCTTCTTCGCTGGTTAAGCCGCCCATGCTCAAGCCCATCGTTTGAATACCGGGGAATATGCGCGATCCCGCGACAAAGTACAGCACCCATGCCGCGAAGATGCCCGCCAATCCCATCACAACAAAGAACAGGATGCGCGGATTATGGCGCGCATACCACACGCCGTCGCGGGCGATTAAAACCGCCTTTCCACTTCCATGACTGATCCGCTGCCAATCGACATTTTCAACAGCGCGTGCGGCATTTACGGCGGCGCGTGCGGCACCGCGTGCGACCACATGCGACCCCGGGCGGGTAGGCGCGGGCGGGCGTGTGATTGGTGGAATTTCGACGCGCGGCGTTTGTTGAGTCGTCGCGGTCGAGCTAATCGGTTGAGTTTCCGCGCTCGGATCAGGCGCTGCCATTGTGCGCGGCGGCTGAGTCGGGTCGAGCGGGCGTGCCATCGGTTCACGGCGGCGCTTGCGTGCCTCCATGCGTTGCCGGGCACTCCCTTTTCTTCGATCGTGATCAGTCATGTTTGCACTTCCATAACCACTTTTGCGCCTGTGGACGCAAGATTTACGATCAGAAATCTGCTATTGGGAATACCATTGTAGCGGAAAACCTATCGTTCGTTCTACTCACGGTAGTCGTCACGGGGCGGAGAAAACACATCAATAACCAGCGAATCAACCAGCGCCCGCGCGCTGTGGATCACCCCTCCCGGAATCGCATAGCTGTCACCGGGTTGGATCACTTGCACTTTTTCACCGATTGTCATTTCCATCAGACCGAAAACAACGTAACCCACTTGATCATTCAAATGGCTGTGCGGCGGGAAAATAGCATCACGTTCGACGAAAAACTCACACAACATGACCTCATCCGTAATTCCCATCGTGCGGCGGTGAATCCCGTCGCGCATTTCAACTTGGGAAGCCTTGGCAGGCGTGACAAAATATCCTTCTGCCATGTGCGAAACACTCCTGCTAGAAAGAAATCACAATTCGCCCAATGATAAGGCTGTGCAATCCCGTTGTCGAATATCAATGCAAGTCCTTCCGAATAAGATAATGAGGACTTTGTGAAATAGGATGGTTTTTTCGCTCATAACAGGTAAGATCACTGCGCTTTTTTCGCCCGATTCATTTGGATTTGTTGTTTGAGGTTAGCGTAAATGGATACGCATCAATCCCGGGGAAAGCTGATCGTTTATCAAGTCAATACTTGGGTTTGGCTTGATGCGATCAGCCGACAACAGGGCAGTTATTTTGATTTAAACAGCGTTCCAGATAGCGCGCTTGATGAATTGGCGCGACCCGGCGTATCCATGATATGGATGATGGGTGTATGGCAGCGCAGCCCCTACGGACGCAAAAACGCCTTACGTTACAAACACGAATATCGACACGCTCTTCCCGACTTAACCGACGACGATGTGATCGGTTCGGCTTACGCCATTCATGATTACCGCGTCGATGATCGGCTTGGCGGAAATACGGCGCTGGCGAATTTCCGGCGGCGTTTGGCGGCGCGCGGTTTGCGCTTAATGCTCGATTTTGTGCCCAATCATGTCAGCGCCGATCATCGCTGGACAATTGAACACCCCGATTATATTGTTCAAGGACGCAGCGAGGATTTGATCCACCGCCCGAACGATTTTTTCCGCCTCAAAACCGTGAAGGGCGAGCTTGTTTTAGCGCACGGAAAAGACCCGTACTTCGCGGGCTGGTCAGATACCGCCCAGTTGAACGTGTTTAACCCCGATTTGCGCCGCGAAATGACCCAGATTTTGACCAAGATCGCCGGTCAGTGTGACGCGGTGCGCTGCGATATGGCGATGCTCCTATTCGATGACGTTTTCAGCAGCACATGGCGCGGTTACGTCACCGATCGGCTCCCGACCGAATTTTGGCGCGAAATCATCCCCGCAGTGAAGGCGCAGTACCCCGAATTTATGTTTACAGCCGAAGTCTACTGGCAGCGCGAATACGACATCATTCAGCAGGGCTTTGACTACGCTTACGATAAGCGTTTTTATGATCGCGTGCTGGTGGGCGATGTCGCCCAGATACGCGCGCACCTGCTGGCGAACATTGATTATCAGCGCCACATGATGCGCTTTATCGAAAATCACGACGAGCGCCGCGCCTATGAATCGCTTGGGGCGCGCCGCAGTTTCCCCGCCGCCACGTTGATCTGTACGCTCCCCGGCGCGGCATTGATCCACGAAGGGCAGTTAGTCGGGCGGACGAAAAAGCTCCCGGTGCAGATCAAGCGCCAACCGGAAGAACCCCAGAACCGCGAACTTGAGGCGTATTATTCCCGACTGTTCAAAGAAACATGCGATCCGGTTTACCACGAAGGCAATTTCTACCTATTCAATGTCAATCCAGCGGGCAGTGATCCAAGCCATAACAATCTGTTGGCGTATGGCTGGTCGATTCCCGGCGACGGCTACCGGTTGATCGTCGTCAATCTGACGCAGCACCGTTCGATTGGCAAGATCAAGTTGGATAACTGGAATTGGTTAGATGGCAAAACGTGGCGTCTCTACGATGTCACCGATGGCGAGGAATACACCCGTCACGGCGGCGAGATGACGCACGACGGATTATTTATCGATTTGCAGCCGTACGAGTCGCATGTGTTCCGGTTTGCGCTCACCGGCGAACCGATCACAACGGCGGAGTTTTCCGCGCTGCTAGACGGAACACGATAACCGCCAGCGCCCCCAGCGCCCCGGAAGCCGCCCATGCCGGTGATCGTCCCAACATTTCGATGATCATCGGCAGGGGATAATCGGGGAATACATGCGCGTGCCATGCGGTCTTGAAGAACATCAAGATCGCCGCCATTCCCGCGCCCCCCGCGCCCGCTGCCGCGCCCCACAGAATCGCCCCGATCACCGCCGTTTGCGTGTGAATAGGTTTCCCACCCATCCGCATCAAAATCCAGCGTAACCCGAACAGCATCGCGCCGACCGCGCCAAGCACCGCAGGCGCGAGTGCATTTTGATCTTCCAGCGCAAGCCACACGAACAAGATCGCGCCGTACCCGATCCCGATCAGATCAGCACGGCGGGGCAGTGATGGAATTTTCATGGGATGGGTGACTGATTATTCCGACAGTTCAAGCGGTGACTGTACCGCCGTTAGCAGTTCGCGGGTTTTATTCACCATGCGCGTGAATTCTTTAACCCATTTATCC
>CALBRY010000602.1 GCA_937927665.1 uncultured Chloroflexota bacterium | reverse complement strand
GTTATCCAAACCGCCGCCGCCTTAGCGAACAATGTTGGACGCGTCCTCTATGTGAGCGGCGAAGAAAGCACGCGCCAGATCAAAATGCGCGCCGACCGCCTCAGCTTGCAGGCGAATGATCTCTTTCTGCTCACCGAAACCAACCTCGCCGTGATTCTCGAACAAATCGACGAGATCGACCCGACCGTCGTCGTAATCGACTCGATCCAGACGATCTACACCGAAGAAAGCGAATCCTCGCCGGGGAGCGTGTCACAGGTGCGCGAATGTGCCTCGCGTCTGCAAATGCTCGCCAAAACCAGCGGCATGAGCGTATTTCTGATCGGGCATGTCACCAAAGAAGGCGCGATCGCCGGACCGCGTGTGCTGGAACATATTGTCGATACGGTGTTATATCTGGAGGGCGATCCGTTTCAGGCGTATCGTCTGCTGCGGAGCGTCAAAAATCGTTTCGGCGCGACCAGCGAAATCGGCGTCTTTGAAATGAGCGGCTTGGGCATGATCGAAGTCCCGAATCCGAGCGAAGTTTTTCTCGCGGAGCGCGTCTTGAACGCCCCCGGCACATCGATCGCCGTAACAATGGAAGGCACGCGCCCGCTGTTGGTCGAAGTACAGGCGCTCACCAGCCCAACTTCGTTTGGTAATCCGCGCCGCACCCCCAACGGTGTTGATATGAGCCGCTTGCTCATCATTTCGGCGGTGCTGACCAAACGTTTTGGCTTAAAACTGCACGAACAGGACATCTTCCTCAACGTGATCGGCGGCTTAAAACTCGATGAACCCGCCGTAGACTTGGCGATGGCGATGGCGATCGCATCCAGCTACTACGAAAAACCGCTCCCCAACGACATGGTATTTATTGGTGAAATCGGCTTAAGCGGTGAACTCCGCCCGATCTCGCAGTTGATCGCGCGCCTCAACGAAGCCGCGAAAATGGGCTTTAAGCGGGCGATGATCCCGCGCATGAAAAAGAAGCCGATGGACGCGCCCGAAGGCTTAAAACTGATCGAAGCCCGCAATGTCGGCGAAGCACTCGCGTTCGCCGTCCCCAACGATTAGAACCTTTGAAAAATCCCCTCACTACGCAGCTTGCGTAGCAAGCAGGGTGAGGGGTAATACTCAAATATAGTAGATCGAATCGTCGCTGCCGCGTTTCTTGTTGCTTTCTTCCGGCTCTGCGAGTTCGCCATCATCCCCGACCACATAAGTAGGCATGCGTTTCGGTTTGTCGTCCGCGTCGTATTCGTCGGTCTTGCGCTTCTCATCGGCGTACTCGCCGCGCCAATTGCCAAAGCTTTTCCCCACATACCACATGAGCGGAAACACGAAGAAGAAAATGAACCACCCGCTGCGGAGTCCGATCACAAAGATGAAGATGAACGCCAGCAGCGGCAGCGCCCAACCGAACCGGAAACCCTGATGACGATATCCCCAATGGTGTGAACCGCGCATGATATACCCCGTTTTCTCTACTCTACATCCTCTATTACGTAATCAAATCTCACCTTGTTTCTGGATCGTAACCCATAACTGACCGAATGGCGGGTAAACCCCACCTTTTGAGGAGGGGGTTTATCTATTAAGATAAACCGATGACTCCGCAGACCGACATAGGGGGGTGCAATGGGTTATCATGTTTCGTGGTTGATCGAAAATCAGGTCGTTTATGCCCAGTATTATGGCGTGGTCGAAATGAGCGATTACGTGGAAACAGGTGCGATATTCGTGCAAATGATCGAGTCAGGTGCCCCTCCCGTTCATGTGTTGGTCGAAATCAAGCCGGGCACAAAATCGCCGCGCGATGTTTCTAAAATTGTCGAGCATCTGCGCGGGTATCAGCGTCCGGGCGTCGGTTGGGTCATGACCATCACGCCCAATAAGCTCGAACGCTTTTTTGCTGCGCTCGTCATGCACATGTTCATGAGCAATTTGCGGGCGCATATGTTCGCCAGCGTAAACGAAATTCCCGCCTTCTTAGCCGAACGCGATGATCGCTTCGATCAAGAACACATTGCCGAAGCCATCAACCGGCGCCCGGTATAGTCTCCGTGGAGATTTTTCGCTTGATTCAACGCCTGATCCTGCTTTCGCTGCTGCTTCTGATGCAGTACCCGATAGACGCGCAAGCGAGTCCCTGTTTAACGGTTCGGATCGCGGTCAATTCGCTGGAAGAAGGCGAAACAATCGGCTATGTCGTCGGGCTTTCCGAACCGCCCGCTCCCGGTGAAATCATTACCATCAGTGTGCGCGTCAACACTGACGCGATCACGCTCGAACCGTCCACCCGCGAAATCACCCTTGATACATGGGAAGCGGGGCGCGTATTCAGCGTGACCGCCGCCGAAAATCGCATCGATGAAGAAGGCGATCAGCAGATCGTTCGCCTTTCGCACACCACCACCAGCGATTTACCCGGCTCTGCCTTCGATTCCATCACCGAATGCCAGCCGGTGCAGATCGGCATCATCGATGACGACGGCGCGATCCCCGGCACGCCCACACCCACCCGCCCGCCGATCATATGGACTCCCACGCCGGATTTGCTGCCGCCCACGCCCGATTTACCCATCGCGCCGACACTTCGACCCGGACAGGTTGGCATCATGTTCGATCCGCCGCTGGTGGTGCTGCGCGAAGGTGATGAACCCGCCTTTGTTCGCATCAACACGAACACGCTGCCCAACCGCCGCGAATCCGTCACGATCTTTCCGCTCTACGATCCGCTCCAAGTCGTGATCTCGCCTTCGATCCGTGATGTTGTCTTTAGCTCGTGGGATGAACCGCGCATATTTGAGATTCGCGTCATCGACGATACGATCATGGAAGCCGATCAAGTGCTGCCCGTACGCTTGTATGTCACCAGCACCGATCCCTATTCCCCTTATTTCAACCTGACCGCCGCCCCTACGCTCATCATTCAAGTGTTGGATAACGATCGTTAATCAACCAGAACGCAACCAAACCGCCTTTTTTGCGTATTAAATCACAGATCAACCGGGTATAATTCTCATGATGTGTTAAGCGAGGCTGCAGGAGCATGGTTATGCCGCTTACGGAAGGGCAGAATGTCGGACCCTATCGGATCGTCGCTCAACTAGGGTTTGGCGGCATGGC
Organism: uncultured Chloroflexota bacterium; assembly: GCA_937927665.1. Classification (GTDB taxonomy): domain Bacteria; phylum Chloroflexota; class Anaerolineae; order Aggregatilineales; family Phototrophicaceae; genus Flexifilum. The sequence goes on along the minus strand of CALBRY010000602.1, from coordinate 3,167 downwards.
AACGGTCTATAAAGCCTATCATGCCCGGCTCGATCGATATGTCGCGATCAAAGTGATGCATCAAGCGTTTCAGGAAGACGAGACGTTTCTGGCGCGTTTTCAACGCGAAGCGCAGATCGTCGCGCGCTTGGAACATCCCCATATCGTGCAGGTGTACGACTTCGCTGAACACGAAAATCAGCCCTACCTTGTGATGAAATACGTCGAAGGACGCACGCTCAAGGGACTGCTCACACATAACCCGCCGACTCTCAGCGAAACACTCCGCATCTTGACGCATATCGCCGACGCGCTCGATTACGCGCACCGCGCCGGGGTGCTTCACCGCGATATCAAGCCGAGCAATATCATTTTGGCGAGCGATGGCACGCCTTATATCACCGACTTTGGTCTAGCGCGCATGGCGCAGATCAACGAAAGCACACTCAGCGCCGATGTCTTGTTAGGGACGCCGCATTATATTTCGCCCGAACAGGCGATGGGCAGCCGCGAACTCACCTCAGCGACAGATTTATACTCGCTTGGTGTGGTGGTCTACGAGTTGTTCACCGGGCGCGTCCCCTATACCAGCGATACCCCGTTCGCGGTGATCCACAGCCACATCTACAGCCCGCTTCCCAAGCCGAGCGCCATTAACCCGGAAATCTCCCCGGAGCTTGAAGCGGTTTTAAGCAAGGCGCTTGCCAAAAATCCGGCGGATCGCTACCCGACCGCCCGCGACATGATGAACGCCGTCAAAGAGGCGATCACCGCCAGCAACATGACCACGCTCGATCCGCAGCGTGTCCAGCATGCCCAATCTTTGACGGGAGAAATCCCGCCCACTGCCAGCGTGGTTCAGCCGCCTGTCATTGGCGGCACACAAGCCCGCCTGGATCGGCTCTCCAAACCGGCGGCACTTGATCCCGACGAAACCGCCCCGCCGATTCCGCTGGCAAGCAAAGATGCCAGCGTCACACCGGCAGACAGCACGCCGAGCGCACGTTTTCCGCTCCCCAATCGTGAGAGCGCCGAAGCAAGCGCCCGATCCGGAATACCCGCACCACAGCCCCCGCGCGCACCCGGCAGCCCCAATCCCATGACGGCGGGCGGACTTGCGGGCAGCATCGGCGGATTAGTTGGCAGTGCCGCGCGCTTAGGCATCGAATCAGCGGCGCGGGCGATCAGCGAAGCGAATGTCAACATTCAAGCCGAAATTGAGAAGAACGCGAGTCGTCAGGGGAAGCCGATCCCCGGCGCGAAAATCATGCACCGCTCGGACGACGGCGCGCAAATCGCCAAACTGCCGAACGGCGGCGTGCATGTCCGCACGAAATATGGCGTTGAACTGCGCTTTGATCAAAACGACACGATCAACGCGCCGTGGTGGAACAAGATCAAAGATGGTGAGTGGGAAGAAGCGCTGAACGAAATCATCGCGGAAAACGATGAAATCGCCCCGCCTGATGACACCGCCGCTATCCGGCGCCGCGCCGAAAAACAAATGAAAGAGCGCAACGGCTTCATGATGCATCTGATCCCGTTTGTGCTGGTCAACTTGGTGCTGCTCGGCATCGCGGGCGAAACCAGCGCGGACGGCGGCTTTAATTGGGCAGTTTTCCCGCTCTTTGGATGGGGGGCAGGTTTAGCCGCCCATTGGGTGAATGTCTACTACCGTACCGGCATGCGTGAAGCGCGGCGTATCGCCGCCATCCAGCGGGCATACCGCGCCGAGCTTGGCGAACGGTGGTACACGGCGGATAAAAACCACTTGAAAGAAATCCGCCGCCGTGTGAATAAGCCCTACCAGAAGCGCCGCGAGTTCTTTACGCATTTCGCCGTCTACATCATGATCAACCTGATGCTGCAAATCGCCTTCGGACCCGGTTGGACGATGTTTGCGCTCTTTGGATGGGGCGTTGGTTTAGTCGCCCATGCAGCCGATACCTTCGGTTGGAGTCTCAGCGGCGAATCGCAAGACCGTCACATGGAAAAAATGCTCCAAATGGAGCGTTCGCTGATTGGCGAAAGCGAGAAGCGCAAGAACGACGAAAGTGAAGCCGTAAAGCGCAAAAACGATGAACCCGATGTCCGCTTGAATGAGGACGGCGAATTTACAGACAGCATGGTGGAAGAACTCGAAGAAAATCAGCGTCGTCGGCGCGGACGCCGCTAACGCACACTCACTAAGGAGCGGATCGCGATCCGCTCCTTAGTGAGGAATACATAGGCTGTGTGTTGGCACACCAAGCCCCTTTGCTTTAGCGTAAAACAGCGTTCGTCGGAACCCATACAAGGTTCGCTTGGCACGCAATCCACACCTGCGCGAAATCCCCGCTAAACTGGGTAATCCACCATGTTCCTGCCGGAATTGCAAACGTGGTTTGCGATTCCAAATTCGGCGCGAAGAAAGCAGGTGCGCCTGCCGGAAGTTCGTACACAACCGATCCAATTGGCAGCGGGTTCAGGCACGCAGTACCAAGCCCTATGTTGATATTGCCGGGACCGGAGAACGACGCCGTGTAATTCCCGCCGACTTGGGCAAACGTATCATCGAACACGATCAGAAAATAGGATCTTCCCGCAGTCAACGACGAGGTAATGCTGACAGGATTGCCCGAATTGTCGGCGGCAATACAGTTCGTCATGCCGTTGGCGGGGTCATGACTGTTCTCATAAAGATAGATCGACGCAAACCCTCCATCGCTGACGACATCAATGGTATAGCTTCCGTCGGCATCGACTGAAAATGGCACTGTCTCGTAAAGCACGAGGGAAGCGCCTTGCCCGGTGCAGTTCGGCGTTGAAATGAACACAACCGGAAGCATCGGATTAGTGGAATCGATGGTGCCGCTGATACTGGCGGTCCCTGCATACACGCCGCTAACACCAACAGCCAGTATACTGACCAGCACCAAACCCAAAACGAGATATTTTCTCATCGTGAAAGTCCTTGTCTAATCGATTTGTGTGATTGCTATATACATCACGATCTTCATCGTACACAAAATCGAAAAAAGGGCAAACGGACGAGGAATCAAATTTTGCGCTCGTTTAAATCGGCATTTTTACCTCTACCCGCTTGCGTGCTGACAGGGGGGTTCATTTGAGCAATCTGCATCGGGAATCATGCTTTTGTCCCTCTCCCCGCTTGCGTGGGAGAGGGACGGCTTGCGGAGCAAGCAGGG
>CALBRY010000601.1 GCA_937927665.1 uncultured Chloroflexota bacterium | reverse complement strand
TCACCAAAGATTTGATGATTCTCGATGAAGCGATGCGTTATCAACCCGATGCGATCTTGTGGTCGATCACGCTGGAAAGCCTCCCGTATCGTGATCAACTCACGCCGCCGCTGGTCGCGAACAACGCCGCCCGTGTGCGCGACTTGATCGCCCGGTATGAACTGCCTATCGATCCGAATGACGATGCATTTGTTGAGCGAACCTTCCTCGATCGGACGTTGGTTGGCGACCGCCGTGCAGTCGCGGATTGGCTGCGCTTGCAGATGGTCGGTTTTGCGTGGAATGCGACCGGAATCGATCAAGTGATCGGAGACTATACGCCGCGTTCGAATGACTTCAGCGCCGATCCGTCGTGGAACGCCTACGCCGATGAGACAGACATTCCGGCGGACGCGCTGGCATTCGACGTGATCGCGGCAGGTTACACGCTCGCCGGTGATATTCCGATGCTGCTGGTCAACGAACCGATTTATCTGGCAGACGGCGAAAACAGCGATGTGCGTTATAACGCGTGGTATCCGCGCTGGGCGTATGACCAGTATCGAACGATGCTCACCGATGCGGCAGCAGCGAATGGTTGGCAGTTGATTGATTTGTGGGACACGATCGCGCCAGAAGCATTCACTGACAGCCCGGTGCATCTCACACCGTCGGGATCGCGTCAGTTAGCCGAACGGATCACGGCGGCGCTGATGGAACATCTCGCGCGCTAAACTCTGGATACGTATTTACCGCGATTCTGGATGTTAATCGTGATGGTTTCGTTCGTCCGTTTGCTCATCTTACTACCCGTCGTGCTGACCATACATTTTCAGGGGATTCCGGTGTCACCTTCACCCACGCCGATGCCGCCGCCCACAATCCGACTATCGGATAATGTGGTTGAGCATATCCGCATCATTCATCTGGTCGGGAGAGGACTCGGCAACCGTGACGATGTATTCTCCAAAGTGGGTGACAGCATCACCGTATCGTTTAATTTTATGGTGCCTTTCGGCGTTGGAGATTATCAGTTAGGCGCGCACAGCTACCTAGAGCCGCTGATCGAAGCCTTCAACGTGACCAATGCCCGCGAAGGCAACTCGTTCTTGAATCGTTCGCTGGCAGCAGGAGTCGGCTGGACGGCTTTTGGCGCGCTTGATCCCGAACGCGCCGATCCTGAGCGCTGCAATCCCGGTGAAATGCCGCTTTTATGCGAATACCGCCTCACCCGCCCCGCCTATGCGATTATCATGTTCGGAACGAATGATTCCGGTTTTGCCGATCTTTCGGCATTTGAGTACAACCTTGAGCGGATCGTGAGTCACAGCATCCGCAGCGGCGTGATCCCGATCCTGAGTACGATCCCGAATCGTCCGCTGATTACCGAGCGTGTGGAGCGGTTCAATGCGGCGATCCGGCGGGTTGCCGATGCGGAAGTGATTCCACTCATCGAATATGCGGCGGCACTCGCGGATTTGCCTAACGAAGGTTTAAGCGAGGATCTCGTGCATCCGTCACAACCGCCGCGTGACGAAGCGACCACCGGAAATCTGCGAACCCCTTATCTTCAATATGGGTACAACATGCGTAATCTGACCGCGCTCGAAATGCTGTACGCGGTGCGATTTTACTTGACCTCGTCCGACGACTAAGTTAAACTCCTCTCGACATTTTTTGCGAAAACATAACCTTTCTTTGGCGGAGGCAGGCAAATACCCTGCCTCTTGCATTTCACCAGAGTCACCCTACAGGGAGATGTCCACATGATTCGACGTGTTCTTGCGTTGAGCCTGTTCGCATTCCTGCTTGCGGCGTGTAACTCCACACCCGCCAGCGACACGCCATCCGGCGGCGACCCTGCCGCATCACAAGCTGTTCTGCGTTATCTGGAAGCAAAAGCCGCCGCCGACCGTGACGGTGTGCGCGCCGTGTTGTGCAGCACGATGGAAAGTCAGCTCGATATCGAAGCACTCTCCTTGAGCGGGCTGAATGCACGACTGGAAGGCGCTTCCTGCACAACAGACGCCGGAAATGCAACCGTCACCTGTACCGGCGCGATCATCGCGGAATACGGAACCGAAACCCGAGAACTTCCTCTAGCACAGTACAACGTTGTGCAGGAGGACGGTGAGTGGCGCTGGTGCGGTGAAACAACCGCGCCTTAAGCTCAGTCTTAGAGGGAGGTCGTCGTGCTGCTCCTATCATTTCTGTTAATCCCAGCGGCGGCGGGATTCTTGATCGCATTTCTGCCGCGCAATTCGTTCAGCCGTTGGGTGATCGCGGTTCCAGCGGTACTGTTCCTCCTTGTGCTGACTAGCGGCGAGATACCTACTCAGGTGATCTCATGGATTCCCTCGCTCGGCGTCGATCTGGCGCTGGCGATGGATGGGCTGGGCAGTTGGTTTGCACTGATTATCACCGGTGTGGGAACGCTCGTTCTGCTGTATGCCGCCGGGTATTTTGAAGACCCTGCGAAGTATGTTCGCTTCGCCTCGTACACACTCCTGTTCATGGCGGCGATGCTCGGCATCGTCCTCAGCGCCAATTTGCTGCTGCTGTTCGTCTTTTGGGAACTGACCAGCGTCACATCGTATTTGCTGATCGGTTTTTACCACGAGCGCGAAGAAGCGCGAGACGGCGCGCGGCGTGCCTTGATCGTCACGGGCGGGGGCGGCTTGGCGATGTTGGCAGGCGTGATCCTGATCGGCGTGACGGTTGGCTCATTTGATCTGGAAACAATCCTTGCGAACGGGGAGCAGATCAAAGCATCGGCGGTGTACGCTCCCGCCGTAATCCTGATCCTGATCGGCGCATTCGCCAAGAGCGCGCAGTATCCGCTGCATTTCTGGTTACCCGGTGCAATGGAAGCCCCTACCCCGGCGAGCGCATATCTGCACAGCGCGACCATGGTCAAAGCGGGGATTTTCCTGTTGGCGCGCTTATATCCGGCAATCGGGGATACGCCGATATTTAACGGCACCGTAACGGCTGTCGGCTTGTTCACGGCGGTCTATGCCAGTATTTACGCGCTGCGGCAAAGCGATCTCAAAGCGATTCTCGCCTACTCCACTGTGAGCTGGCTCGGCACGCTGACATTCTTGATCGGCTTGGGAACAAAAGACTCGATCAAGGCGGCGATTGTGGGTGTGCTGGCGCATGCGTTGTATAAGGGCGCGCTGTTCCTCACCGCCGGAAGTATTGACCATGCGGCAGGCACACGCGACATCGAGCGGATCGGTGGTTTAGGGCGTGTGATGCGCTTTACGATGATCGGCGCGGTGATCGCAGGAATCAGCATGGCGGGCATCCCGCCGCTGTTTGGATTCCTCGCCAAAGAAACCCTGCTTGTTGGCGCGCTGGAATTTGACCCGATTATCACCGCATTGGTGATCGTGAGCGCGATCTTCACGACGCTGGCGGCACTCCGAATCTTATGGGATTCGTTCGCGGGATCAATTCCAGAAGATATTCCGCACAAACCCCATGAAGTCAGCCCGATCATGTGGAGTGCGCCGCTGATCATGGGCGCAGTCACGCTGATTTTGCCATTCACACTGACGGTTATCGATCGCCCGGTCAGCGCGGCGGTCGAATCGATCCGCCGGGTGCCGAGCGAAATTCATCTGCATCTGTTTGAGGGGATCAATACGCCGTTCATCCTCAGCATGATCGCTATCACCGCCGGAATCGTTCTGTTTGCGCTGCGCCGCCCGTTGATCAATCTGCTGCGCCGCATACCGGGGTTGAACACAAGCAGCATTTACGACGCGGTCATCGGGCGGGCGCTTCCGGGCGGCGCGCTTTTCCTCACGGACATTGTGCAAAACGGCAAGTTACGAAACTACATCTCGATCATCGTCGCGTCGTTCGTCGGCTTGATGCTCACCCTGTTGATCATCATCGACAACGAAATCCTCGGCGCTTCCGATTTGGCGGGCGCGGATATTCAAACTGCGCTGATCTGCATACTTTTGATCGTCGCAGCGCTGGCGACGGTACTTGCGCCGACCCGTTTGGCAGCGATTGCTGCGTTGGGAATCGAAGGGGCGCTCGTCTCGCTCCTATTCGCGGTCTTTGGTGCGCCTGATCTCGCATTCACACAGTTGATGATCGAAGTCGTCTCGCTCATCTTGTTCGTGCTGGCGTTTCACTTCCTGCCGGATACGTTTTCAACCCGCGCTTCGCGGATTCGCCAACTGCGAGACTTGACGCTTGCCTCGCTAGTAGGCGTGATCATGGCTGCCCTTGTCTTGATGGCAGACGGCAACCGTTTGTTTCCGTCGATCAGTCCGTGGTATGTCGAAAATTCGATCCCACGCGGTCAAGGCGCGAATATCGTCAACGTGATCGTGATCGATTTTCGCGGCATGGATACACAGGGCGAAATCCTCGTGTTGGTAATCGCCGCTATGGGTGTGGTTGGCTTGCTGCGCTTGCGTCCGGTCGATCAGCCGCGTGGTCAGTATCTCGAAACAGATACGGTTTCCAATCAGGTTGATGATGCGGAACCGTCCCTACCAATCGAGTGGCTAGAAGGAAACAGCGAGGAGGAACCCAACTCATGACCCGATCCCTGTTTTTCAAGTTTCTGGCGCGCGCCATGATGCCTATCTTGATCCTGTTTTCGATCTTCTTCCTGCTGCGCGGGCATAACCAACCGGGAGGCGGTTTCGTCGGCGGGTTGGTAGGCGCATCCAGCATCGTCTTGATGACGCTCGCCTATGGACCGGCGGAAGTCGCCAGCCGATTACGCATCGATTTTCGGCGCGCGATGTTCTGGGGCGTCATCGTCGCAGCAATTGCAGGACTGCTCGGTTTGATCTTCCAATCCAGTTTCCTCGAATCGATCTGGTTCAAGCCGTATATCGACGGTATTGGCAAGTTGGAATTGGGAACCCCCGCTCTATTTGACACAGGCGTGTATATCGCTGTGTTTGGGGTCACAGTGTCCATCGTGATGGCGATGGCAGACGAAAGCGATCGGGAGGCGGAATGACACTGCTGTTTGCAATCACAATTGGCGTATTGTTCGCGTGCGGAATCTACTTGGTCTTTCGGCGCAGTCTTGTACGCTTGATCATCGGCTTATCGCTGCTCACGTACGCGGCAAATCTCATGATCTTTACCAGTGGCAATCTTCTGCGGCGCGGCACGCCGATCGCGGGCGAAACACCCCCCGAAGCGATGAGCGATCCGCTCCCGCAAGCGCTGATCCTGACAGCGATTGTCATCAGCTTTGGCGTTACCGCGTTCACGCTTGCGCTCGGATATCGTGCCAGTCAAGCAGTCGGTGGTGATGATCTCGACGCAATGCAGACGACCGATCGGGAGGAAATGAAGTGACTCCCTTGATCATTTTCCCATTCTTGATTCCGCTCATCACCGGGTTTTCCGCGCTGCTGAAACGGCGCGGTCGGCGGCGGGTCGCGTTTTCGATTGGTGTGACTGCAAATTTGATCGCAGCAGTTGTGATCATGGCGTCTACTTACGACGGCACGATCCTGATCTCGCAGATGGGTGATCACCCGATGCCGTTCGGGATTTCGTTGGTCATCGATTCGTTGAGCGCGATCATGCTGCTGCTCACGGCGGTGATCGCGTTTCTGGTGGGCATTTTCGCAATGGCGACGATTGACGCAAACCGGGAACGCTTCGCCTTCTTTCCGCTGTTCGCGTTTTTGGTCGCCGGGTTGAATTTCGCGTTTCTCACCGGCGATCTGTTTAGCCTGTACGTCGCATTCGAGATCATGTTGATGTCCTCGTTTGTCATGCTCACCTTGGGCGGCGAACGCGGTCAGCTTGAAGGCGGCATTAAGTATGTCACGATCAACCTGATCAGCAGTACGATCTTCGTGGTCGCCGCTGGCTTAACCTATGCCGTCGCCGGAACGCTGAATATGGCGCATCTGGCGATCCGCTTCTCACAGCTTGCCGATCCGGGCGTGACGCTCGTGCTTGCGGGCATGTTCTTAATCGCGTTCGGCATCAAAGCAGCGATCTTTCCGCTCTTTTTCTGGCTGCCCGCCTCCTATCACACCCCACCGATCGCCGTAACCGCGCTGTTTGGCGGGCTGCTGACCAAAGTCGGCATATATGCGATGTGGCGCGTGCTGATCCTGATTCTGCCCGCCGCAACTGCCATTCTTCAACCGCTTCTGATCACAGTTTCGATTTTTACGATGATCGTCGGGGTGTTAGGCGCGGTCGCTCAAATGGATGTGCGCCGCCTGCTCTCGTTCCATGTCATCAGTCAGATCGGGTATTTGTTGATGAGTCTCGCCATCGGCACGACAGACGCCTTGAGCGCGGGAATCTTCTTCATGGCACATGTGATTCTGGCGAAAACCGCGCTGTTCTTGATCAGCGGCATCGTTCATGAATTGGAAGGCAGCTATCACCTAAAGCATCTGGGCAGCGTGGCGAAGCGTCACCCCGGCGCGGCGGTGATGTTCTTCATCGCGGCGCTTGCACTCGCCGGAATTCCCCCTTTCAGCGGCTTCTGGGCGAAATTTCTCCTGCTGCGTGCTGGAATCGAAGCACAGCAGTATTTGCTGGTCGGCGTCGGGTTGGCAGTTAGTCTGCTGACGCTGTACTCGATGATTAAAATCTGGAACGAGGTTTTCTGGAAACCGAACACGTACACACCCAGCGCCGATGAACAGCCAACGCCGCTCACCCGTATCGAACGGCGGGCGATGATCGGCGCGGCGGCGGTGATGGTGGTGCTGGTATTCGCACTCGGAATCGCGCCAGAGTCGATGATCAGCCTCTCCAATCGCGCCGCCGCCGAATTGTTCCCGAATGGGTTAGGTCACAGCGGCTATGTTGATGCGGTCGTCGCTGCATCTGCGGAAATAGGAGGGTTGAGCGAATGAGCTACTTTCTGATCAACATCCTGCTTGCGCTGCTGTGGGCGTCGCTTCAGCAGTTTCGTCCGGTCGATGTCATCGGCGGATTTTTGCTCGGTTACGGAATCATCGCCGCGCTGCGAACATGGCTTGGCGGGTCAGCGCGTCAGTACGTTCGCCGAATGCCCACATTCGCGCTGTTTGTCTTGTACTACATCTGGGAACTGATCAAATCCAACCTGTTTGTAATCCGCGCCCTGCTTCGCGATCCCGCATCACTCAAGCCGGGGATCATCGCTCTACCGCTGACCGCCAAGACCGATCTGGAAATCGTGCTGCTCAATAACCTGATCACATTCACGCCGGGTACGCTGGGAGTTGATCTCAGCGATGATCGGCAGTTTATGTTCGTTCATGTGCTGGATGTTCCCGACCCGGAAGCGCTCAAAACGAGCCTGAAATTCGGGTTGGAGCGCCGCTTGCTGGAGGTGCTGCGATGAATCCCGTTCTTGCGCTCGTGTGTGATGTGGTGATGCTGGCGCTGCTCCTTTCGCTGGCGTTCGTCACCATTCGCCTGCTGCGGGGTCCCACCGTACCGGATCGTGCTGTTGCTTCGGATCAGGTGGCGATCCATGTCGTCGCGCTGATCGTTGTTTACAGCATCCGTGCTCATCAGCCCGGACTGCTTGATCTGGTGATCGTTACGGCGATCGTCGGCTTCATGACGGTCACTGTGATCGGCATTTACATTGAACGCGCTGTTTTTGGCAAAGCGCGCACCGAGCCGGGGGATCAACTAAAACGATGAACATCACGGAATTTCTCACCGCCGCTGCGCTGCTAGTCGGCACTGTGGTCATGCTGTTTTCGTCTGTCGGTCTGCTGCGTTTTCCCGATGTGTTCATGCGGATGCACGCGGCAACCAAAGCAAGCACATTGGGAATCGGGTTCATCTTGATTAGCGCCGCGATCTTTTTCGGGGATGGCTTGGTAACAACCAAACTGGTCGCGCTGATCGTGATCTACTTCTTTACCGCACCGATTGGCGCGCAGGTGCTGGCGCATGGGGCACATCGGGCACGCACACCGATGAGCGATCAAACGTGGATCGATGAACTTGACGACTACGAAACCGCCGAAGCGGAACAGACGTAACACATTATCGACTGCGCGCCTGTGCTGGTTTCTCGCCTGTGATCCGCGCCCATGTGTGTTTGGCAAGGATCATCGGCGCGAACGCGAACACGCCAAACACGCTCCCGATCTCATTGCCTAGTGAGCTGCCGTCGAAAGGTCTACCCCTCAGGCGGTATTGCAAAGCATCGAACATGATCCCGTAAACATTTCCAGTCATGATCATG
>CALBRY010000600.1 GCA_937927665.1 uncultured Chloroflexota bacterium | reverse complement strand
TTGGGGAAGAGTTAGTTTCAGCAACCTTGTAGCTTTTTTCTGGCGCTGGGGATGGTTTCGCTTCTTTGCTTGGACTGCTTGATGATCCCGAAGAATCTGATGCCCCGTCTTTCCCGCCCCCTGTAATCGCTGCCAAAACAAAAATGGCGACAACAGCAATCGCTCCCCATTTGAGGAATTTTTTCATAGCACTCCTTTTGAGTTGTTATGTACTACGTTCCGAGTGTGATGAGAGATTGCCCGTGCGATGAGGCGCTGAAATGCCGCGAGTCCTTCGTTTGTAAAATATCGAGCGTTTGTCTCTCGATAGTCCGTCAAATTGTTCAGCTCCATACCGGTCTTGCCGACTGCGAAGAGGATTGCCCATAGTGCTCCCAAACCAAATGCGAGCGTGTAGGGATTGAAGATGAAATGCATCAGAATCGTAGAGAGGATAAATGCAGAGGAGAGGATAAGGATCGTGCGTGTATAGCGCCTTCGAATCGTCTTTGCACCGCCGCGCTTTAGCATTCTCTTTTCGTCACACCGTTTAGTGACGGGAAACCCAACGCGGAGCATGATCAGGATAGGAACAATCGTAAAACTTGTGAGCACAAGTCCATAAAGAAAAAACAGTAATGCAATAAAAATAGCCATACGTTTTGTCTGCGACCGGCTTTACTCCGGCAACATGACCTTTTGTACCTGATAACCGAACCTTGTGTAGAACTGATCAAAGGCAAGCAAATCAGGAATGCTGTAGTGCAAGGCAACCGCCACATTGCTGCAATCTACCATGCTTGTTCGTTTCGTCGTTTGCTCCCGAAAAATTCGGTGCGTATCACTCTCAAGATCCTCAGTAACTGGAAGAATAGGAATGTCACCTTCATCTATCATAGAAAGAAATTTGATCGCAGTTTGCTGAGAGTCTTTATTACTTAAGACGGTTGCAGTCTCGGCTATAACCCAATTAGTTGTTGCGGTGCGCTTCTCATTGATTTTCAGGTCATGAAAAACTCGTTGCACATGCCGAAACAATGAATCGTTTGGAAGAAACATACCAACAAACACATCGCTGTCTATTAAATAATCGAAGCTACTCGTCACGGTGTCCTTTCCATGCTCCATTTTCACCATAAAGTGTTTCGTCGATGGTTTGGGAAGCGTCCGTGATTTCAGGCGAGCCAGACCCCATATACTTTTCTATTGCCTGATACATCTTATCTAAGCGCTGCCGTTCTCGTTCTTTAAATGCAGTATCTACCTCATCTTCAACAATGCGAGACATACTCCTACGGCTTTGTTGAGCGTATGTACGTAGACGTTGTAGAAATCCTGGGCTGAATGTAAGGGTTGTTTTGATAGTATGTTCTTGCATATCAGGATGTATTACAGCATGTGAGGAGTAGATGGTCAATAAGAAAATATGGATATGGGTGTGGCATGGATTACAACGTCGCACAATATTTATATGACGACGTTCTGTTTCCTCGAGTAGCTGTTTTGGAGAAACCGTATAAGTTCAGCGTCTCGAGGAGGACTGTAACCAAGACAATCCTATAACATGAGGGCTTTGGATGTTATGAAATCGGCGGGCTTGTGCCTTCTACTGCCTGACATGTACCATACCAAACGCTCGGAACTGTGCCCTGCGAATAGACCATAGCGTTGTGATCATTCCAGCAATGGTAATTGTTTAGGGGTGCTAGAATTCTTGACCAAAAATCCCATCTTTTTGAGTGTACTTTCGTGGCTTGCGTCTAGCTCAGGTATTACGAGGTAAAGCGTTTCCCGCGCACGACTCATTGCCACATACAGACGCCGCTTATCCTCATCATTGGACCGTCCATTTTCTTTGATCAAGGGGTGAATGTCATTTTTCTCCGGCAGAACAAGGACGACATGGTCGAATTCTTGGCTCTTCGCCTTGTGGATGGTGCGAGCGGTGCGGATTTCGTCACTGGGAGTAATCGCTGAGATCAACTCAAGAAAGCCATGACTTTGAGCAAATGCTGCTCCTCGCCCTGAAGTGTAGGCAGTCATCGATAAGTCTTGAATAATCTCACCAATCTTGCTGCGCATCATCGCATACACATCTGCAATCGTCAGGGTCAAGAGATGCGCATACTGCTCAGTACAATATTCTAAAAGCTGTACGATGAGTGCACTGTGTTCGACCTGCGTAAGCTGCGGATTGGATGCGTGAGCAAAGGGCTTTCGGATTTTGCGCGGGATTCCCACCGTCAACGCTTTATACGCCTTTGTGAACGACTGTTCCTGAAGAAAGACGAATGCCGTCGCGAGCTGCACAAGAAAACGTCGCCGTCCAAACTCACTATCAGCCTCGTCAAACTCAGATTCGATCTCAGGATTTATCTCAAGCTGAGGGTTTCTCAGGATCGGCAGTGTTTTGTTTTCATGGGTCAACAGCATCACCTCACCGTGATGATACTTGGTAATCTCAGCAATCAATCCCGTGATTTCGCCGACATGAACAGAAGGCGGCGTCCCATCAGTATCTCTCAGCGCCTCTTGTTGAAGTGAGTCAGAACGAGCAGCATTC
>CALBRY010000599.1 GCA_937927665.1 uncultured Chloroflexota bacterium | reverse complement strand
CGCCCTCTGTACAACCCTCACCCGTTTATCCACCATCTCCCGTTCCGCCGCCGGAGTCTGCCTCCGGCATTCCGCAGCCGCGCCCATCAAAGCCGATTACCGCACCACCCATCGAACCGGAACCCGATGGCGATGACGGCAAGCGCTGGACGGACAACATACCAGCACCAGCCGAAGAACAAACACGCGGAATTGGTGACTATCTGGATCGGGTACGCGAAGAAGAAGACGAAGAAACCCGCCGCTCTCCAACGCAGCAACAGCAGCAGCAATCGTCACGTGAACCCGTCGAGTTCACCGCATATTACCCCAAGGAGATCGCGCCCAATGTCTGGGCGGACTTGCTGGCGTATGTCTACCGTGTCAGCGCGGCGGATGATGTCAAAAATGACGCGCAAGGCGTGCTTGGTGCGGCGATCAGCGCCTACCGCCGCGTAGCGCGACCGGAACAAACGCTCATCATGGAAGAAGCCCAGATCACGATCACGCCGCGTCTGACAGGTTTCCAATTCAATCCCGTAAGCGCGACCGTCGGCTTTTTCGATGCCTTCAACCGCGCCAACTTCAAAGTCCGCGCCAACTCTGCCCCCCCCGGTGAAGTTCACGAAGGCATGATCACTTTCACCGTTGAAGGCATCATCGTCTGCGAAATCCCGCTCTATATCGAAGTCAACCCGAACACATCCATCCCCATCGCCGCCGCGCCGACTGCGCCCCTTGTCACTGCCGCGCCGCCGCGCAAGGCGTATCAAGCTGTGTTTTGCAGTTACAGCCGAAAAGACCTGCAAATCGTGGAACGTGTCGAACGTGCCTATCGCATTCTCGGCTTCGATTATCTCCGCGACCTGACCACTATCCGACCCGGCGAAGATTGGGACAGCCGTCTCTTGCAGATGATCGAACAGGCGGATATTTTCCAATTGTTTTGGTCAAGCAACAGCGCCAACAGCGCCGCCGTTCGCAAAGAATGGACAAAAGCACTCGAACTCGCCGGAGCGCGCCAGAGTTTTATTCGTCCCGTATTCTGGGAACAGCCCATGCCAGCGCCGCCGCCCGAACTCGGTCACATCAATTTCGCCTTCGAGCCGACGCTAGACGATTGAAAGTAGTTAAAAGGGCAAAGGTGAAAGTGAAATTTAAGAAAACCCGGCATCTGTCTTATACGCATCACGCATCGCGCCGTTATGCTAAAATGAGATGCAATCAGCCGCAGTGTTAATCTAGGGGAGATACGGACATGAGCGTAATGGTGGGGATGATTATCGTAGGTGTCGCCGCATTGACGATCATCGGCGTGATGTACCTTGTCATGCAGGAGAAACACGAACACGAGGAATACTATATCCCCGGTCAGCCGGCAGAAAATCCCGATTCAAAGGATGCACACGCCTAAACCATGACTGATACCGTGCTCTTTGAGAATCCGTTTCTCTCGGTAATCGAACGCGACGGGTATTTCTTCTCGCACGAAAAGCGCGCCGAGGGGCACTTAGTCGCTCTGCTGCCATTTCGAGACAGCGCGGCGGGACGCGAATATCTGGCGCGGATCGAAGTCTGTCCGGCGCACAATCTCTATCCGGAGCGGTGCAGCATCACCGGGGGAGTTGAGCCGGGTTCGACGGCGGACGCGACCGCGCTGGAAGAACTCTACGAAGAAGCAGGGTATCAAGTCACGCGGGAAGCATTGATCCAGTTAGGAACAGTGCGCCCGTCCAAAAGCGCGGATACCACCGTGCATCTCTACGCGATCAATGTCACGGGGGTCACACCCGACGAACCGCCGAGCGATAACACATCCTTTGAACAGGGTGCATCAACCGAATGGCTGTCCGGTGCGCTTGTCATCGAGCAGAAAGACCCGCTCTTGATCGCGGCAATGGCGCGCTTGAACCTGCATCATCCGGTCAGAAGCGATCGCAAGTAAATCACCGTGCTTGCGCTGCCCCTCTCCGAATTCGGGGAGGGGTTTCTTCTCTGCGTTTTCTGCGGTTCAAAATTGAAATGGTTTAACTTCCGGTTTCGTCGCGGGTTTCCCCGTCTGTTTCATTCGGTGATCCCGCCGGAGCAACCCGCAGCGCTTCGATCGTTGCCTGAAGCTCTTGAATACGCGCATCGCGCTCCGCAAGCTGACTTTCCAGCGCTGTGATCCGTTCCGCTTCGTCGTTCCCGCCCAAAAACGGCAGGTGATCAAGGTTGGTGATCAACGCCAGAATCAGCAGAATCAAGCATACGATCAGCGCCACATCTTCCCAAACATCCCGCAGCCCTTTACGAGCAACGAGCAGGACTTCGCTGTTATCCACAAACCCGATAATCGGCTGATCCCCCACCAGATGCACCGCCGACCAACCGGGCGATACATTGGCGATAAAGCGCAGCGATTTATCCAAGCGGCGGTTTGCTTCCGGCAGCGTGACGACGCGCGGTGCGCTCCGGTGCGGACTGCGATAAATCCGCAGATCGCGCTGGACACGATACACGCCGCGCACCCAACGCGGATCTTCCAGCGGCGGCGGCGGAATACGCGGATATGCCGCGCTCCCACCCGCGAACAGGCTCCCTAAACGCCCGGCAAGCCCACCCAAACCCGCGCGCGGTTGGCTTTCGTCTTCCGAAGGTGGCGTTACCCCCCGGTTTGGAAGGTTTCCATAAGGGGCATCTTCTGAAGGCTTAGGGGTTGGAAATGGAAACGGATTCAAAGGTCGCAGATACGAGCGATCAACTGGATCAGATTTTTCTGCACTGCTGTCCAGCCCGGTAAAGTCCAGATCATTATTGACGAAGTCGTCGAATGAGCTGGTCTTTTTCTTGCCATCGTCACCGTCCCGTTCGGGAAAATCGGGAGGCGGTAAGCTGTTGTCCGGCACGCTCGGCACTCCAACAAAACTCTGTTTTAGGTATGGTTTGCAGAAAAGTTACCTATTAAGTACAGCACATTGGTTCACAACATCACACCCCTTGATTATCGTATTACCCATAGGTCAAAATCAAGTACACAGTCGAACCAATCCCTGTGACCGGAGTACTAATCATGCGATCACTTTCAATTGCCCCGCTCACGGTTGAGCGGATCGAACACGATGATCTCGCCCGCCCGCGCGTATTTCTAAAAGGCGCGCATGGCGAAACCATGATGATTACCGTGATCAACGCGCATATCATCCGTGTCACGGTGTACCCGCATGGCAACCCGCGCCTTGATCGCACATGGATGGTACAGGGCGAGACATTTCAGCGAGAAGGGCGGCGGCGCGATGATCTGGTTTTTAATTTGGAACCCGATGCTGTCGCAAGCGAGATCACACAGGACGAGCGCCATTTGAAGATCAAGAAGGGCAGCGTATCGCTTTCGCTTGATCTGACCAGCGGTGCAATCACATGGTACAGCGACGATCGACTCTTCGCCGCCGATCTACCGCTCAATGCCTACACCTATGACGCTAACGGGCACTCGGTCAGTCACTATATGCATCATGACCCAAACGCGCATTATTACGGCTTCGGTGAGGTCGCGGGAGCGCTCGACAAAAATGGGATGCGAATTCGCCTTGCCCCGCGCGATGCGCTTGGCTACAACGCCGAAACCAGCGATCCGCTGTACAAGCATTTTCCG
>CALBRY010000598.1 GCA_937927665.1 uncultured Chloroflexota bacterium | reverse complement strand
TGCCATCCAAGAAATACACGCCGCAGCCTTCCACCAGAATCGAAGCGGACGCGCCACCACTCGGCGGAGCGCCATCCGGCGGCGCTCCACCGGGAGTACCTTCTTGAGCGGATGCTTGACTGAGCGACAGAGCGCTGATCAACAGCACTGAGGTGAACGCGAGCGAGAACTTACTTTTGAGCATGATCGCCTCTTTCGGGAAAAGCGGATAACTCTCGTTTGTGTGTAAACGATAAATCGCGTTTATGAAGATGCTGTTTAGAAGCTTTCAGGTTCTTGTGCGGGATTACAAATGAGGCTCAAACGTGAGTATTTATGAGTAAAAAGACATATATCGCCCAAAACAAGGTATAATGAATCAACCTTCTGCTAGACATCTCCCTAATTTCATCCATCCTGCTAGGTCAACTGGGGGAGGGGGTATTCGCCCGCCCCTCTTATTTTTTTCCACAAGCCGACCCCTTCTAGGACTTATTTAGCCCGCGAACACTATTGTTTGTGTAATGCATCTCGAAACACGCAGCCAATCGCGGCGGAACAGGGAGACCCTAAGTGAACACAATCGTTTGTATTAGCCATCTTCGGTGGGATTTTGTTTGGCAGCGTCCACAGCATCTGCTGTCACGGTTGGCGAAAACCCATAGGATTTTATTCGTGGAAGAACCGATCGCTGTCATCGGTTTATCTGAACCCCGGTTAGAAGTGACAATGCGCCCACTTTCGAACGGCGCGACGGTTCAGGTTGCACGCTTGCTGTACCCGCTCGAACACGAGCGTTGGATTGGGCACGGTGATCCGCTCACGCAGACGATCTACAGCTTGCTGCTTAGGGCACATTTGCAGGATGCGCAGATTGACGCGCCGATCCTGTGGTTATACACCCCGATGGCGATCGATTTTGCCAACATGATTCCCTACAGTTTGTTGGTCGTCGATGTGATGGATCAGCTTTCGGCATTCAAAGGCGCGCCGCGTGACTTGGCGCAAAACGAAGCGATGCTGCTTCCGGTCGCGGATGCGGTCTTTACGGGCGGCATGAGCTTGTACCGCGACAAACTTCCGTTCAACGCCAACACATTTGTGTTCCCCAGCGGCGTTGAAATCGAACACTTCGCTCGCGCCGCTGATCCGTCGCGGTTTCCTGCGCCAGCGCCTATTGACGGAATGAACGGATCACCCGTGATCGGCTACTACGGTGTGATTGATGAACGGATGGATCTCGATCTGCTGCGGGAGATGTCGTCTCAACATCCCGATTGGCAAATCGTCATCCTCGGTCCGGTCGTCAAGATCGACCCGGCAGAACTGCCGCAAGCGCCGAATCTGCATTACCCCGGCATGAGACGCTATGAAGAACTGCCTGCCTATCTGGCGCATTTCGATGTGGCGATCATCCCGTTTGCTATCAACGAATCGACGCGCTATTTGAGTCCAACCAAGACGCTTGAATACATGGCGGCACACAAACCGATCGTCTCGACGGCGATTGAAGATGTGCGCGAGCTTTACGGCGAAGTCGTCCGCATTGGCGAAACGACCGACGAATTTATCGCCCATGTTGAACAAGCGATCACCACCCGTGCCGCTGATCAACACGAACGTGAACTCGACATTCTCGCCCGCTATTCGTGGGATGGGATCGCAGAGGCGCTGCGCGAAGTTCTTGAAACACGTGCGGCGCAGATCGAGCGGCGCTTAAGAATACGCGCGAAAGCAGCCTCACAAGTGGGGAAATAATGGAACAGAAAATTGTCATTCTCGGCGCGGGTCCTACGGGACTCGGCGCGGGCTACCGCTTAAACGAACTCGGTTATCGCAATTGGGCGATCTATGATCGCAATCCGTATGTCGGCGGGCTGGCAACCAGCTTTGAAGACTCGATGGGCTTCACGTACGACATCGGCGGGCATGTGATGTTTTCGCATTACCAGTACTTCGATGATCTGGTCGATAAGTTGTTGGGCGATCAGTACACCGAGATCATGCGTGAGGCGTGGGTGTGGATGATGGATCGGTTTGTGCCGTATCCATTCCAGAATAATATCCGCCATCTGCCGCCCGATGTGGTGCTGGAATGCGTCCTCGGCTTGATCGAATCGCAGAAGCACCCGGAGCGCTTAAAAGAAGCGCGCACCTTCGATGAATTGATCGATGCTCAGTTCGGCACGGGGATCGCCCGCGTATTCATGAAGCCGTACAACTTCAAAGTCTGGGCGCATCCGGTCGATCACATGAGCATTGATTGGCTCGGTGAGCGGGTATCGCTCCCCGATCTTGAACAAATCCTCCGCAACGTGATCAGCGGTCAAGATTCCGTTTCGTGGGGACCTAACAACAAATTCAAGTATCCGCTGTACGGCGGCACGGGCGGCTTATACACGCCCTTCAAGCGTTACATCGGGGATCGCATTCACCTGAACAAGCACGCGATCACGGTTGACGCGGCGAACAAACAGGTCACGTTTAGCGATGGCGAAGTCGTCGATTATGATTTGCTGTTCAGCACGATGCCGCTTGATCTGCTGATCAACCGGATGCCCGATGTGCCGGATGCGGTGCGCGAACAGACACATCATCTGCATCATTCGAGCGGCTTGATCGTCGGCGTGGGGGTGAATCGCCCGCTGGACTCCAGTAAATGCTGGATTTATTTCCCGGAGACGAGCGCGCCGTTCTACCGCACCACGTATCTGAATAACTATTCGCCGTATATCACGCCCGATCCTGAGTCGTATCATCTGCTGCTGACCGAAACCAGTTACAGCCCGCACAAGCACGAGGACAAAGCGACGATTGTTGATCGTGTCGTGCAGGGATTGGTTAATGTGCATCTGCTGGAGCACGATGATCTGGATCGGATCGCCAGCACATATTTGATCGACGTCGATTACAGCTATCCTGTGCCGACGACGGATCGCAATCGCGCGCTTGGCACCATTCAGCCGTACCTGAGCGGACTTGATATTTACAGCCGGGGACGGTTCGGCGCGTGGGAGTACGAGATCGGCAACATGGATCATTCGGTGATGCAGGGTGTCGAATGGGCGAACCGGATGCTGCTCGGAGAAGTGGAGGTGACATGGAAGGATTTCGCGCATGCCGCCGAAACCCCGGTCAACATAACGCGCCAAGAAGATGACTTTTACGCGATGCCCGGTCATGGGTGGGTGCGGGCTGGCGTTGAGCCGGTCACGGAATCCGCCGCCGCCGATTAGCCAACATATCTGTCAGCACAACAGGAATTTCACCGTTGCGGGATGCACCCCAATTCAACAGCTTCTTTATGGGTGGGTTTGAGTGTTCAACTCACCTGCTGCCCTCCGGTCGACGGTTGGATATGCTCGCCGCGACCGGGCATGACCGTCACTTCCGCCGCGATTTTGGGCGGATGCGGGCGATGAATATCACGACGGCGCGCACGGGTATTCGCTGGCACTTGATCGAAAAATCTCCCGGCGATTACGACTGGTCAAGCGTGCTGCCGATGCTGCATGCGGCGCGGGATGCCGGGATTCAACTGCTGTGGGATGTGTGCCATTATGGTTATCCCGATGATCTGGATATTTTCTCGCCGGAGTTTGTTACGCGCTTCCGGCGGTTGTCCAAAGCATTCGCCCGCATGCTGAATAACGAGATGAATGATCCGCCCGTGATCAGCCCTGTGAACGAGATTTCGTTCTTTTCGTGGGCGGCGGGCGAATCCGCACATTTGAATCCGTATGCGATCGGACGCGGGTTTGAACTGAAAGTTCAGCTTGTGCGCGCCGCGCTCGAATGTGCGGATGCTTTCCGCGAGGTGAACCCGCGCACCCGCTTACTCCACACCGATCCGGCGATCCACATCTTGCCCGATGCTGCACGCCCGGAAGATGCGGATACGGCGGCGGGTTACGACCGCGCGCAGTATCAAGGGTGGGATATGCTCAGCGGGCGAATGCTGCCGGAACTCGGCGGTGGTGAGCAGTATCTCGACGTGATCGGGGTGAATTTTTACCCGAACAACCAGTGGTACTACGAAGGCGAAACGATCGAACGCGACGACCCGAATTACAAGCCGTTCGCGCAGCTCTTGCGGGAAGTGTACGAGCGCTATCAACGCCCGCTGATCATCTCGGAGACGGGGACGGAGGACGACGCCCGCCCGGATTGGCTGCGTTATGTGTGCGATCAAGTGCGCGCCGCGATGGCGGGGGGGATTCCCGTTCACGGGATTTGCCTGTATCCAATCGTCAATTTTCCCGGATGGGCAGATGAGCGCCACTGTCATAACGGCTTGTGGGATTATGCCGACGAAACTGGTGAGCGTGAAGTTTGCGAACCGTTCGCGGCGGAAGTGCTGCGCCAATATGAATTGTTTGCGGCAGGTTTGCAGACGAATGGTGCTTAGGGGCTATAAGGATAGGTAATCTGACGGATGCTCCTCGAAGCTCGTAATGTTACTATCAAGGTGTTGTCAAGAGGAAGATTGCGGAAAAGCCATGATCGCTGCACCTATTTCATCTGATGCGATGCTTTCGGAACTGAATCCCGGAATGCGCGTGTTCGATATTGACCGCCATCCTGTTGGAACGATTCAGTCGGTGTATTTGACCGGGTTGCGTCCTGCACATCCTGATGACTGGGATACGCCCGTTGTGGTGCAGACGATCGCCGGAACATTTCTGGATGATCATTGTCTGCCGGAACTGCTGGTTGTGCGGCTTGGTCGAACCGGGTTCGCGCATGTGCGGGATATTCACGCAAGCGGCTTGCATTATCTCGTCACACCGCAGCAGATTCAGCAGATCGATGCGCGTGGGGCAGTGATCCTGAAAGTCCCTGCGTCGGTGATCACGCGCTATTAAGCCGGGTGTTGTAGAAAATTCTGTAAGGGCTTGGTGATCCAAGCCCTTTTGATTCCGCGTCTACCAGTAGATCGTGCCGCCGCGCCGCTCGAATGATTCTGTCCACGTGGGGCGCGTGCTGATCTTGTTCCAACGCAGATCGAGTTTTCGCAGTTTCGGCAGTTCACCGAGCCAATCCGGAAGCGAGGTGAAGCGGTTGGCGCGTAAATCGAGGGTGATCAAGTGATCGAGTGCGCGCATTGAATCGGGTAGGTGCATGATCCGGTTATTTCGCACGCTCAAATCGGTCAGGGCGGATAAATCGCCTAGCGAGTCGGGCAGCCGTTCAAGGTGATTATCCATCACATGAAGTTCGCGCAGTTTCGCTAACCCGCCGATCGATTCCGGCAGCGCGGTCAATTGATTCTTGTACAAGCGCAGTTCGATCAGCGCTGTCAGGCGACCTATTGAGGCGGGCAGTATGATCCCCGGATTATCGGTCAAACCCAGATAGCGAAGACTCGAAAGGCGCTCGAAAAGGGTTTCCGGTAGATGGGTTAAGCGGTTATCGCTCAAATATAAAAATTCCAGCGCCGTCAAGCCGCCGAGCCTTTCGGGCACAGAGTCGATCCGGTTATGCCCCAAGTCGAGGATGCGTAAGGCTGTCAGCGCCGCAACTGTTGACGGAATGGCAGTCAAATCGAGGTTGTGTAAATAAAGCTCGCGCAAGCGCGGCAGATCCGCGAATCGATCCGGTACCGGGTGAAGCGGATTATCGCCAATGCTGAGGATTTCAAGATCGCGCCGTGTCCACAGCCAATCAGGGAGCGCGGTCAGGCGATTTGCGTGGAGATATAGCGCTGGAAGCGTGGATAGTTCTGCCACCCATGCGGGAACTTCTGTCAGCGCATGACTATCAAGGTAGACACGATTTTGCGACATACCAGAGGTATCGACATAACTCACCCTTTGAGCAATTCGATCACAAACGCGATCGAGATGCTCAAAGGGAATAGGCTAACGAATGCTACCGGATCGGCACGGCGTTGATTTCACCCGTGACCGATACCCAGCGCGCATCAATCCAGCCGACGACGCCGTTATAACGCACCTGATACCAGCGTGCAGTTCCCGCCTGAATGGTGCGTCCGATCAACGCGACGGGCTGACCCCATGGGATGCTGCCGACTCGTTGGGTGCGGATGCTTGGGCGGCGGCGCATGTTCATGACCGCGCGCGGGATTGCCATAACACCGTAATCGGTTGCGCCGTCGATTTGATCAAATATGCTGCCCGCAGTCGGAATCTGGTTGATATCCACGTTGATCGTGAGATAGCGTCCGCTTGACCAACCGCGCCGCCCATCGCCCAGATCGAGCAGATACCAACTGTAAATGCCTTCGTCGCGGTTGCGCGAAACGACGGTGTACGTTGAGCCTTGAGTCAACGTGGTGATGAAGCTCGCGCCGAGGTACGGACCTGTCCTCAGCGACAGCCCACGCGCCCCCGTCACTGTGGCGCAGGTGGTGGTGCATCCCACGGGAACTGCGGGCGTGCCGGGAAGGACTCCGCCGCCGCCGGGAACGCCCGGTGTGCCTGTACCGATTGCGCCGGAAACCTGGAACCATTGGAACTGGAGCGCCGCTTGGTCGATACTATCGAAATATTCGACGCGGAGCGTATGCGTCCCGGCGGTGACCGTGGATTGGAAGCGGTCGGTTGTTAGGGTGCGCCCAACAAATCGATCCAGCACCAGCACGTTATCGATATAGACGCGCACGCCGTCATCTGATGCGACGACGAATTCATAAGTACCCTGATTAAACAACTGTACGGATTCAAAACGTGCCGACCAGTTATCTGGGTTGACGACGCCGGGGGCAGGGCTGCTAGTCCCCCAGTTGACATTCAAACCGGTAGGGAATGCCTGCGTAAACACGACGGATCCGGTTAGGTCAGCCGTGTTATAAAACTGTCCGTTCCAGCCCGTACCGAACTGCGCTTGTGCTTGCACATCGATCGCGCCGCTCAGCGTCAGCGTCAACACTATCAACGCCATGAGCGCGATCACCCCAAAGGGGACGGCGAGGTGTCGCTGCGACATTCGAAACCCTCCACATCAACGGCTGCCCGGAATCACAACGGTTTCAGTATAGCGCATGTTGACCGGAAGGACGACTAGCCCATCTGACCCTCTATTATCAAGAACCGGTCGATGCAGCAGATTGCCCCGGCTTTTCGACCCCAATCACGTTCTTTTGGGCATCAGTCTTGAGCACCCCTTTCGAAAAATCTAAGAGGACATAGCGGTTTTTCCATGGATCAGCAACCACGGCGCAGCGCCCAATCTGAATATCAAACGGAGGCACCAAGATCGTACCGCCCGCTTGTTCAAAGCGGATCACCGCCTCATCGACCGCCTCAACGACCATATCCGCTTCAAGGTGCGGGCGGTCGGTTTGCAGCACAATTTCCGAGTCGCTTTCGGGAAGGCGCAGTCCAGCGCTGGTTCCGGTGCGCCAGATCAATTCATGTCCCAGTTGATCGCTGTAGAACCGGATGCCCGCATCCAGATCAGGCACGTAAAATTCAATGCAGTCGATTTTGCGCAGCAGCGGCTTGGGGGATGCCATGAAGCATGTCTCCTTCAATTCATCGCGTCATCTCCTTGATTATACTGTTGGGGCTTCAGTAACCGGCACTGAATGCTTCGTCGGGTAAATGATGCAGGTAAAAGCATTAACGCGAAGTCGCAAAGCCGCAAAGAAAAGCGGTGTGTCATTACGATAGAAGTGAGCGCGAGAAAAACGCTAAAAGACTTGCCGGACGGAGCACTGAAGTGATCTGTCGAAAATCGCTTGAAAACGATTGTTCAATCGCTTTCCGTTTTTCACTTGAGTAGCCCATCTGACCCGGTTGAAATGGGAAGAGCGGTTCTGCAACTTTTTAGCGCCTCCCGCGTATACTGATCTAGTTACATACGCTAGTGAAATGCTTGGACACAAGGGGAAACGATACCATGACGCAAGACCCGAACACCCAGAATCAGCCCGGTAAGGATTTCAGCGAACAGCTTGAAGTCGCAGGGAATCAGTTGGTCGATCGTGTCAAAGACTTGCTCGAACAGGGCAACGTACGCCGTCTGATCATCCGCACTCCCGAAGGACGCACGATGCTTGAAGTGCCGCTGACCGTCGGTGCGGTTGCCGGTGGCGCGCTTCTGTTCTTCAACCCGCTGCTTGCCGGTTTGGGCGCGATGGCTGCGCTGCTCACCCGCGTCACGATCGAAATCGTGCGCGAAGAGCCGAGCGCGACGGTTGAAGATGTCAAGAAGAAGGTCGAAGACAAGGTCGAAGACACCGTCAACAAGCTGAGCGAATAAGCACAGCGTTACGCACTCCGGAAAAGGGCAGTCCTATTTAGGGCTGCCCTTTTTGTTTTCACAGCCTGATCAACTTGGTACATTTAGGTCATCACAAAATCAGGCGTTTTAGGGGGCGGAAATGGTCGATCGGGCGGCGGTTGGCGCATGGTTGGATGCTTATGTTCAGGCGTGGAAAACGTACGACAAGGACGCGATCAGGGCGCTTTTTAGCGAAGATGCGACGTACTTACATAACCCGTTCACCACAAAACCGCTTCAGGGACGTGAAGCGATTATCGAAGATTGGCTCAAAAATGCGGATACCGCCGGAACGTATGACGCGCATTACGAGCCGATTGCCGTCGATGGTGATATTGCCGTCGCCAACGGACGCACGACGTATTTTGAGCCGGGGACGCAAAAAGTCACGAGCCGCTTTGACAATATTTTCGTGCTGCGCTTTGATGATCAAGGGCGCTGCGTCGAATTTCGTGAATGGTGGATGACTCCGCGCAAGGGCGGCACCTAGCGTAATTGAGACAATTTCATGCAAAATTCACAAAATCGTAAGCTCTTTATGGTATAAGTGGATGCTTGTTGGCTCATAGATATAGGTGTAATCTTTCCCCAGATTACGCAAGGATTCAACGATGCAGATTCGCACACGGTTCTTCCTCGGATTCGTCGCTATCATTATTCCCTTGGTGCTGATTGGCATCACCTCTGTTACGAACACCCTCAGGGCATCTGAGCAGGCTCAGGATGTGCTGCGCCGCATTGAGACAGTTCAAACCTTGTTTCAGCTTAAGGCTAACGTTGATCGCGGCGTTCAAGAACTCCTTTCGATCAGCACCTCCGTGCATATCGTGGCGGATACGGGCGGCGAAGTCGCCGCTGCGGAATTCATTGCTAACGAAGTTGATGAATTGGCATCGGCGAGTGAGAACGTTGAAGCTTTGCTGGCTACTTACGCGCAGTTGAACGCCGAAGTACAGGGTTCGACAGAATTGGTCGAAGACCTGACGAGCGCGATTCAAGGGCTTCAACAATTGGGCACCGTGATGTTGGCTGCCGGGGAAAGCGGAAGTCAAGAGGCGCTGACGGCAGCACTGCTTGATATGGAAGTTTTCACCGACGCATTTGAAGAAGCGATCGCGGCAGCACTTGCCCCGGAACTTGCCGCTCAAACCGAAAGCTCACAGCTTGTGGCGAACAGCGCTGTGGCTGGCACTATCGCAACAGCGGGCGGATATACGGTCTTGATCGCGATCATGTTCGTCGTCGGTATCATCTTCACGCGAGCCGTTGTTACACCGACGACCCGCTTACGCGAAGCCGCTGAAGCCTTACAGAGCGGAAATTACAGCTACCGCACAATCAAGATCGGGCGCGACGAGTTTGGACAAGTGGCGCAGACCTTTAACCGGATGGCGGAAGCAGTACAAGAACGCGATAAATCGCTCAACGAAATCAACGCGACGCTTGAAAAGCGCGTCGAAGAACGCACGGCTGAAGTCCGGACAGCGATGGCATTGGTCGAAGAGTCTTCGCGCCTGAAATCGCAGTTCCTCGCCAATATGTCGCACGAACTCCGCACACCGCTAAACGCTATCATCGGCTTCACGGGCATCATGATAGAAGGTATGGCAGGTGAAATCGATGATGATGCGCGCCACATGGTCAGCCGTGTGCAGGCAAACAGCGAACGCTTACTTGATCTGATTGACGGCGTGCTTGATCTGGCAAAGATCGAAGCAGGGCGCATCGAGTTGATCAACACGGCAGTTTCGCCGCAAGCGCTGGCGAAGCGCTGGAAGTCGGAAACCGAAGTATTGGCGCAGCAGAAGAATTTGACATTGGATGTCACGATTGATCCAGACCTGCCGGAACATCTGCAAGGGGATGAAGATCGCCTGACACAGATTGCGGTCAATCTGCTTTCCAACGCGATCAAGTTCACCGAAGTTGGCGGCGTCAGCCTGAAACTCGCTCAAAGCGGCAGCTCGTGGACGATCGAAGTGAGCGACACAGGCATCGGCATCCCACCGCATGCGATCAACTACATCTTCGACGAATTCCGTCAGGCGGATGGTTCAACAACGCGCATGTACGGCGGCACAGGGTTGGGATTATCGATTTCGCGCCGCTTGTGTTTGATGATGGGCGGAAATATCCGCGTTTCCAGCGAACTTGGCAAGGGCAGCACCTTTACGGTAACGCTCCCTCTCAACCGCATTGATACAAAACACTCTGAAAATCTCGTCGTTGCTTAAAGAGGAGAAATACCATGCCCATTGTACTCCGACGCGATTTGCTGAAGGACTGGGATATACTGATCGTAGAAGATGAACCGGACAGCCTCGAAGTTGCTGAACGTATTCTGCGCCACTATGGAGCGCGAGTCCATTCTGCCGCCAACGGGCGCGAAGGACTCGAAATAGCGCGCAAGGTTCATCCGCGCTTTATCGTTTCCGATCTTTCCATGCCGGTCATGGATGGTTGGGAAATGCTGTATGAACTGAAGCAAGATCGCAGCACGCTTGATATTCCCGTAATCGCGCTGACGGCTCACGCTATGAAAGGCGATCGCGATCGGGCGATTATCGCTGGCTTTCATAACTACCTGACCAAGCCGCTGACTCCGGCAACGTTCATGAAAGACCTGCTGGTGCTGCTTGATAACATTCCCGATCTATCGCTTGCCTTGCAAGCATCGTAAAGGATCACACGTATGGCAAATTCACGAATTCTGGTGGTGGAAGACGATCAAGACGGTCAAGAAGTTGTCGCGCGGATGCTGCGTTTTCATCGGCTCGATTTTGATCTGGTAGCGACTGCCGAAGATGCGCTTGACGCGCTGGGGCAGTCCGAATACAGCGCCGCGATCATCGATCTTGCACTGCCGGGAATGGATGGTTGGGCGCTGCTCGGCGCAATTATGGGCAGCAATTCAACATCGCACATGAAATGTGTGGCGGTGACGGCGTTCCATTCCGCCGAAGTCGCGACAAAAGCGATTGAGGTCGGCTTTAAGGCATACTTCGCCAAGCCGCTGGAAACCACCTCGTTTGTGCGCGAATTACAGCGCGTGACCGGTTAAAACTCCCGCCGCCAGCTATACTGCTGGCGGCTCTGCTTCTATTCATTCAACAACTTTGGCAGCAGTTCATCCATGAGTGCCGCTGTATCGTCGATGGATTGGAAATCGTCGGCGTAGCTGATCACGTTTAACTGCGGGTCGAAACTCCAGAAGCCGCCGCCCTCGTACAAAAAGCGAATATACGTGTAAGCGATCCCCAACGTGATCCGCGCCAACGCGCCGCCCATGTACGGAAACAGGACGATGCACCCGCGCGCGTGACAATACAGCCGCAGATTGATCGCCTCGACGGGATACACCAATTCAACATCACCTTCGACTGCGCCCGCTCGCGGCTCAAGCGTCTTATCAAACTGCCAGATCACCCGCGCCAGCGTGCGCGGATCGATCTTGCGGACGGGATAATACATCTCCGGCGCTTCGGGGTTGTTCCCGTGCCGGTATAACCATTCGATCATGGGTGGGGTGAGTTCCCCGGTTTTGGGGACGTAGAGATGTATCGCGTAATCCATCAGCGGTCTTTTCGCTGTGTTTTCAAAATATCGATCAAGATTGGCAGATTATCGTACTCCCACAGCGGTTGAGAAAACCAGACCTCACCGCCTGTTTTGAGCAGTGCAAGCTGGCGATCACCGATGCGATAGCCGCCGTAATCGCTCCATGCCAGATCGCGTCCGCCTTCGTGTACGCCGCGTGCGCTTAAGCGGAGCGTCTCACCGAAGCGAATCGCATCACCGGACGCGAGTTTACGCACAATTATCGGTCGTAGATGGCGATACACCCGTTCTTGCAAGCGTTCCGCCAGTTCTGCCGCGCCGAGATAATGACTGCCAATCGCGACATGTTCGCCGCCTTCGGTGATAATCGTGATGCGCGTGAGGACACGCTTATAGCGTCCGCCAAAATAGGCGACCCGTTCCGCTCGTAAACGCAGCGCCTCGATTTCTTGGTATAAAAAGCTGACGTAGACCGAGCCTTCGCGCAGCGTGAAACCGAAATCGTATAGGATGATTTCCCAGTTCCAGCGGTGGAGCGCCAGCCATCCCGTGAGTCCCGTCACTAAACCCATAAACAGCATCGCAGCAGGCGGCGCCCAATCATACGGCAGTGCGCCGAATAACCATGTTGCGATCACGCCGCCCAACGCGACGATTAAGCCGCCCATGATCATCATCGGGAAACGGTTGATCGGGTAATTGGACTGTGCTGCGCCGAACACGGGGTGAGGCGGGAGAATTGACGGACTGCTCAATGGGTGCCACTCCAAAAAGTTGTGCAAGGATTCTTGTCTACTATACCCAAGACATGCATCATCGATCACGCTTTTCGTCCGGGAACGGCGGATAAATTTTCACAGAATCGCGCTCAATGGGCATAATGGGATCGTCATCAGGAGGAATTTATATGCTGATCCAGCCTTATAACCCGGCAATGCGTACCCGACCACGCGCGACAGCGTTGATCATCCGCCCCGACCCGATCCCCGCCCTGCTGGTCTATTTTCACCCGGATATAACGCGCGGTTTGTATTGTCTGGGCGGCGGCATCGACCCGGATGAAGACCCATTCGTGTGTGTGTGCCGCGAAATCCATGAGGAATGCGGCTTAGATGCCAGCGCGCTAACGTTCGTCCGCAAATTAGATGTGATCCGCTATTGTAAGCCGCGTATCGCGCTCAATGTGGAGCGGCACGATTTTGTTTTTCTCGCGCCGCCGGGACTGCCGAAGCAGTGGTCGCATGTGATCACATTGAGCAAAGATGAGGATAATGGCTTGACACACCGCATGGAGTGGGTGACGCGCGCCGATTTAGCACGCGTTCACCCGGAATTTCAAGATCGAATCACCCCGGAATGGCTCCCGGAATTGTTTCAGTGCTAAATCGTAATTTCGAGCGCGCTTAACACCACATCAATTGGCGTGAAAATCGTCGCCAGCGTTGACCCGGCGAACAACAAACCAACGGCGCGTTGTTCCGCCGCATCCACGATGAGCGATCCCGAATCGCCGCCCTGACTCATCGCGCTGGTGATCACCTGCCCGGTGAAGCGTGCGGTTTTCTGTCCTGCTAATGTGCTGTAGGCAATATCGACGGTCGCGTTGAGCAGATTGATCGTGCCTTCGGTGTATTCGGTGGTGCGACCGTATTTGCGGACGCGCATACCGAGCACGGGCGCTTTCGTCTCGTTGACGATGCCGATCTGCTGTACTTGATCGACGAACATTGCCGGATCAAGCGGACGCGCAAGCGCGGCGTCAACGCTGTTTGTTGGGACAGCCTGAGCGACCGCAATCCCGCCCGGTGAGGTGGTCGTGGTGACCGCGCCCTGTGGTGATGCGCCGCCTGTCGAGAAAATGCTCTGCGACGAGGCTTTGCTGCTGACCTCCACACGCTGCTGTGATCCCACCAGCGAAGCGAGGGCATTCAACAGCGAAATCAACGCGCCCAAAATATCGCAGGGGGTGCTTGTCGGAGGTGTGCTGCCGTTGGTGGGTGGTTGAACGACAGGCGGTTCACTCGTGCCGGTTTCATCGGTGTAGCGCAGCCGAACGAAGCGCTCTAACCGGGCGACCACATCCGCCGGGTCTTTGCCGCCATCAAGTGGACCGGGCTGCAAGATTTGATCACCGATGATGGCATCGTTGCTGTTCGCCAGCACATGATTGTTGGAAAGGATGAACGCTTCACCTGTGCGCTTATCTTTGACGACTGTGCCCAGCGTTCCGGCGGTGATGCGATGATGACCGATGCTCACGCCGCTGGGGATGGACGGGCGAAAGCGCTCTTTCGGAGACTGCTGCGCTCGCAAGTAACCGACTTCGATCACGTCGGTTTTCATGCCTTCAAGCTCTTTGGGGATTACATCTTCCGCCGCTAGTGCGACAAGCGGCTGTTTCGATTGAACGAGGACGACGACTGCCAGCTCATCGGTGACGACACCATTGGATTCTTTGTATCCAACACCGACGCCAACAACGTTGTTCTTCGCCAGCAGAGTGTCTTCGTGCGCCGCCTGTGCTTGCGCTGCCTGCGCTTGCATGGGCGGAAGTGCGGGGTCTGGAGAAGCCATAACTCACCTCATCCGCGCTGATTAAAGATTCGCTTTCCCCACTATACCATAATCAAGCGCATACGGCGGCGCGTATTGAGTGATTAATCGGGCTGAGTTGGCGCGTCGGGGAATTCGACATTTCGGTAGACTTCCGAAAGCGCTAACACGCCCCCGATCGACTGGAGTTCAATGCTGCCGTTATAGTGTCTCATTTCGCGCAGCAGCCATGCTCCGTCCGCTTGGCGCGTCTGCACTTCAATATGCGGATGATCTTGGGAGATGATCACGATTTCTTGAAGGGATGCCAATGAGCGGTAGTGCATCGCTTTGCCGCCGCGATCATAGTTTTCGGTCGAAGGCGACAGCACTTCGACGATCATCGTCGGGTTGAGCAGGGTTTCATCTTTGTGACCGCCAAACTCCGGCTTGCCGCATACCACGACGACATCAGGATAGGCGTAAGTTTTCGCGTTCAGTTTCACGCGCTGATCCGCGATTAGAACGCGACAGCCGCGATCACGTGATTGAATCGCAAGACTTGTTCCCGCATTCGACACAATTAGATTGTGATTCGGGCTCGCACCCGCCATCGCGTAAACTTCAAACACCATCCCGTCGAGGTACTCCCATTTCAGTTCACTCGCTTCGTCAAATGCGAAATACTCCTCGACGGTCATACGCTGTCTATCAGGCATTGCGACCATACGCACGCACTCCGCTACCTGTCGTTATTCAACATTATACGAGGTTGTCCGGCGCATGGAGGGTCTTAATCCCCGATGGCGCGCCATCACCTGAAATACGCGCATTGCCGCTTCGATTTGAATGCGCGCGTCCATCTTGCTATCTCCTAAGCGGCGATCCGGGAAATAGATCGGCACTTCGGCGAGTTTATAACCGAGCCGCGCGGTTACATACGCCAATTCGACCTGAAATACATACCCATTCGAGCGAATCCGATCCAGATCAAGCCCGATCAGCACGGCGCTTTTCCACAGACGAAAGCCGCCGGTCGCATCCGCTACGTTGATTCCGAGCAGCGTTCGCACATAAACGCGGTTGGCGAACCAGCTTAACAGCTTGCGATACGGACTCCAGTCTTTATCGACGCCGCCGCCGCGCACAAAACGCGACCCGATCACGACATCCGCGCCTTTTTCCAGCCGTGCCAGCAGGTCAGCGATGTATTTCGGCTGATGCGACCCGTCCGCATCCATTTGAACGATCAGATCGGCGTTTAATTCGAGTGCGCGCTTAAATCCGGCGACATACGCAGGACCTAATCCGTTTTTTTCGGTGCGGTGGAGGACGAATACGCGATTAGGATACTGAAGCGCGAGATCGTCAGCGATTTTGCCCGTGCCATCGGGTGAATTGTCATCGACCACCAGCAGACGCAAATTCGGGACTTCTTTGAGCGAAAGCAGTTCGGCGGAGATGATCGGCAGATTTTCAGCTTCGTTATAGGTGGGCATTACCACCATGACATTCGAGGTCATCGGCTACTTTCCGGATTGATGTTACAGCTATTCCGACAAGTGTAGAATATCGACACTGGTGCTTCAAGGCTAAAGGGACAGCGGCGAATGGGTGAAATATTGACGTTAGGCGCAGCAGTTGAGCGGCGCGTACGGCTGAAGCAGGACGGTAAGCGGCTGGTTTTTACCAATGGACATTTTGATTTGCTCCATGTTGGACATCTCGATTATCTGGAAAAAGCGCGCGCACTGGGCGATGCGCTGTTTCTGGGGCTCAACGGCGACGGAAGCAGCGAACGTCTCAAAGGGACAGGTCGCCCGATTGTCCCGGCGCAAGAACGGGCGCGTCTGCTGGCGGCGCTGATCCCTGTTTCTGCGGTGATCCTCTTTGAAGAAGACACGGCAGCAGGGCTGATCGGTGCGCTCCAGCCGGATATTTACGTCAAAGGGGGGGATTATCATAACAAGCCGCTCCCAGAACGCTCGCTGGTCGAGTCGTATGGAGGGCGCGTCGAACTAATCGACTATCTGCCGGATCACAGCACATCGGCGCTGATCGCTCGTATTCGCGCGTTACGGGATTAGCCCATAAAGAATGATGCTGACTCCGACTCCGATCAACGCGGCAAGGGTGCCGATCAACAAGCCGCGCACGAGCGCGAGCATAAAGCGCGCCCAACCGGGCAGTGTGCGCTTCACATGCTTGGCGCGGGCGGCGGCGCGTTCCAGTGCGGCAAGGTCGCGGCGCGCTTTCGCACTGCCGGGATTGATCGCAAGGATGTTTTCGAGACACACGCGGCGATCTTCGTCGGTGTCCAGCACATGGAGCAGGGCAACCCACAGCTTTTCCTGATACGGATCGAGCGTCGCGGCATCACGCCATAATTCGTGTGCGCGCTTGCTTTCTCCGGCGCGGTAAGCGGTCAAGCCGTCCCGGTACAAGTTTTCAAATGTTTGAGTGGTTTGCATGTCGGTCAACCGTGCTGCCCCTTGCCAATCCAGCGAACGGATTAACCTGCTGATGCTGGTCATCGTTCACCCGTCCTCATCTTTACTTTTTGTTATATCGGAGAACGGGAGATCGTGCAAAGGGGCAAAGCCGGTGAAAGGTGAAAGCAGTGTGTTGACACTCGCTTTCACCTTTTACCCGTTTTTCTTACGGCTGCCACCAGTCCGTTGGATAATCCAGTTCAGGCGACTGCGTAAGCTGTGCGATCGAATTGGTGGCGATGGTGTAGATATAAATATCCCAATCGCCCGTACGATTGCTGGCAAAGGCGATGTGCTGCCCATCGGGGCTGACGACCGGGTAACGTTCCGATCCGGGTTCACGGGTGAAGGGGAGCGATGTGCCTCCGCCATTCGCGGGACGGTAGAACAGATCGTAGTTTTCCGGGTCGGTGGAGGCGGCGACCGAATACACGATGTTATCGCTGTCTAACCAGCGCGGCATCGATTCGATATATGCGCCTTTGTCGTTCGTTAATGGCACCTGACCTCCGCTCGTGATATCGATGATGACGATATCTGCACCGGGAGTCGCGCTGTTCACATCGTCGCGGATCACAGCGATGCGTGAGCCATCGGGCGAAACATCCGGGAAGCTGTATTCGGATGTGTCGTTGGTGATCTGGCGCATCGAGTTATCGAGCAGGTCATAGACGAACAACTGGAAGGTTGTTCCCGTGGAACGGGCAACAAACGCGATCAACTGACCGTTATCACTGTAACGCGGCTGAAGCGGGTTGATGATCGGCACACCAGCGCTTGAAATATCAATCGATTCGGCGTTCGTGCCGTTCACGTTGACCGTTTCCAACACGCTGCTAAACGTCAGTTGATCATAACGCGCATAGACCAAGCGCTGACCATTCGGCGTAAAGCTGACATCGCGCCCGTACTGCGTATTGATCGGGATGAACGTGCCGCCTTGATTCAGGTTGTAATAGCCGACGCTCAAATAGCCGTTGTTCAGCACATCGCGCCCACTGTACCCGCCGATAAATCCGTTCAATCCGCTGACAGGTGCGAGCGGCGCGGCGGTCGGGATTCCGGTGGCGGTCGGAACGGTTGTCCATGTCGGCGGCAGTGTCGGACGATCCGAAGTTGCTGTTACGTCGGGCGTATCGGTCGCCAGCGCTTCAAATGTTTGCGTCACATTGAGCGCGCCTTGAGTCGCCGTCGCCGCCGTGATCGTGCGCTCACTGGCGACGCGGGTATCTTCGGCACGGGCAGCAGCAGCCGCATTATTGTTGCTGATCACGATTGCTGCGAATGCGACGACGATCACAATGATCACCAGCACGCCGCCGCCCACAATCAGGGTCAGCGCGCCGCGTGTGATCCCCGGCGCAACTTCTTCGGCGTTTGCCTTCTTGCGCGCCTTCGCTTCGATGGCGTCCATCGCCTGACGCGCTTTTTCGTTGTTCGGATTGATGTGCAGGACGTTGTTCAGGCAAACACGGCGCTCCTCTTCGGATTCGACCACCGATGCTAACCAGAACCAGCCCTTTTCGTTCTTCTCGTCCTGATCAACCACCTGCTGAAGCAGATCGCGTGCCTGTGCGCGGTCGCCGGATCGTGCCGCTTCTATGCCCTGCCTTAGAAGGTCTTGAATTTCACTGCTGCTCACTTGCTGCTCCTCGTATTACTGCCGGGCTGAGGCAGGGTTGAATGTAATAGACTGCACATCATTGTTGCCAGCGGTGATCGCCGTGATTTCACCGGTGCGAATATTCAGCAGATGCGGCGCAAATGATCCGCTGCGGTTCGAGATGAAGGCGATGTATGCGCCATCCGGCGTAAACACAGGTGCGCGATCTTCTGCGCCCGCATCGTCCAGCGTGACGAGGAATTTCCGCTGACCGTCCGCGTCCATCACGTAGAGGTCGCCATCACCGCCCTGTGTGCTGACAAATACGATTTGACTGCCGTCGGGTGAATAAGCGGGGGCATAATTGCTGCCGCCTTCGTCCGTTAGCCGGGTTGCGCGGTTCGTCGTCAAGTCGAATTCGTAGATTTCCGGGAAGCCGGGGCTGTCCATCTCCGATGCGAAGATGATCCGCGTGCCATCCGGTGAGAACGACGGCGTGGTTTCCTGATACGTATTCGATGTGACTTTACGCAGTCCGCTCCCGTCGCGGTTGATCGTCCAAACGTCGGGATCGCCATCCTCGCCGCTGATGAACACGACCGTTCGCCCGTCCGGTGCCCACGAAGGAGAACTCAGCGTCGGGCTGGAAAGATTCGTGATCGGCGCGGCTTCGGCAAGGTTTGCCACAGGCGCAAGGAATATCTGCGGGGCGGGCGGCGCATCATTGACAGCGATCACACGTACAAACGCGATCCATTCGCCATCCGGTGAAAATTCGACATCGCTGTACCCGTCCGCCGGGTTACCGAGCGTCTGCAAGCGTGTTCCATCACCGAGCGACCGGTATAAGCCGGGGAACTCGCCTTCTGGCGAATAAGCGGTGAAGAACAAGTCATAGATGCGCGGCGGAATATTCGTCGGCGTGGTGGTGAATGTCGCGGTCGGCTGCGGCGTGTCGGTTGGCGTGAATGTCGCAGGTAGTGTAAACGCGGCATTCGGGTCAATGGTGACGATCACGCCAATGAACGGGGTCGCGGTCGGGTTCGGCGCAACAGTGGTGATGGCGACATCGGCGGGGCGAATGATCGCCGCGAGTGTCGCTTCGGCGGCAGCGGCGCTGGTATCCGGCACCTGCCGACTGTTCAATAACAGGATCACACCAACAACCACGATCGTGAGCACCGCGACGACTACCGCCGCGATCGTATACGGATTGATGCGCTGACGTGAACCCGGTCGGCGTTGTGTGGGTGTCGGGGATTCTGCGGGTGCGCCGCCTGTCCTCGGCGGGGCTGTCCCACCGAGCCGCTCCAGCGCTTCGCGCGCTCGCTGATTGTTCGGGTTCACTTTTAGAGCGCGCTCTAAAAAGGCGCGCCGTTCCGCAAGTGTATCGACGACCGACGCCATCCACATCAGGGCGGCTTCGTTATCACGATCCAGGATCAGCACTTGTTGAAGCAGTCGGCGTGCATTAATCCGGTCGCCTCGCCGCGCGGCTTCGATTCCCTCACGCAGCCGTTCTCCAATATCGGGACCTCTGCTAGCCAAGGGCTCGTCTCCTCATGGGTAATGGTTCAGGCGTTCATGCCCGGTAAGACAAACAACGCGAGGATCAACACGACGGCAAGCACGATCATAATTCCCGCAAGCATGCCGAAAATCAGCAGGGTGCGGTTATCGCTGGCGGTCGTTTTGTATTCCATTTTCCTCAGTGCTTCGCGGGCGATCTCATTTGCGGGATTCACTTCGAGCGCTTTTTCGAGCCACTGGCGGCGTTCCGACTTGCTATCTGCAAGTTTTGCCATCCACATGAGCGCGCGCTCGTTGCGCTTGTCATCCGCTAAAATGCGGCTGAACATGGCGCGTGCGGCTTCGGCGTTGCCTTGTTTGGCTGTCCGAATCGCCATTTGTAGCAGTTCTTCTCGGTTCGGGGCTTGATTCTTGCCGGATGTATTCGCTGCCATGCTGTGACTCCGATAAAACGTGACATGAATATGTCCATTGTAGCGACCATTCCCCTTATAGCGCTACACCCGTTTGTACCAACTGAAGAAAAATAAAGGTGAGCGCACTGACAAAAATCAGGGAATCGACCCGATCAAGGACGCCGCCATGACCGGGGAAAATATTGAACCCCGCCAAATGCGAATCCTTGATTTCGGCGGTGCGTTTGATCGCGCTTTCAAACAGATCACCGATGATGGCGGCGGCAGGTGCAATCGACAACAGCAGAAGGAAAACCGGGTCAAATCTTCCCGCGACGATTAACACGAGCATGCTGGCGAAAAACGAACCGATCACGCCTGCAATCGCGCCTTCGCGCGTCTTTTTGGGAGAAATACGCGGCGCAAGCGGGGTCTTGCCCCACAATCTGCCGCCGATATAGGCGAACGTATCCGTTCCCCATGTCAGCGCGTACACCAGCGCGATCCATACCATTCCGTTCGGCATCTGGCGCATGGAGATTAACATCAAGGTTGGGATGCCGATATACACCAACCCGAACCCCGCCGCGCCGAGAAACGATACCAGATCAAGATGCCCGTGCCGCTTCGCCCATGCGTATGCGATTCCGTGAAGTTCGATCATGCCGAGCAGCGCGATCACACCACAAGCGATGGCGAACAACCAGCCGCCCGTTAACGAAATGATCACGACAATCGGCAGTACCACCGCCGCCGTGAGCAGCCGCACCGACAGGTTGGTGAGTTGAAAACGCGGAATAGGTGTTTCTTCAGAGGGGCTGCCCGGCAGGGTAGTCATACGATTGAAGTCCGATAGTCTATGTTCCGCTTGTTTACTGCTTATGAATGATGGTAGCTGTGTAATACAGCTCCAATTCTAACAGATTCTTAAACGCTAGTTGTACCCTTGATCACGGGAATTGCCGACCGTCCCGTTACGCGGGTAGAAGCTCTGATAGTTGTTATTGCCTGTCCACGCGATAAAGCCGTACAGGGCGTAAAGCTGTTCCAGCCGCCGGAGTGTTTCGGCAAGGATGTTCTCCTCGCTGATGCTTTCGTCTTCGGGGGTGTACCATACGCCAATCCGCAGATAATCCTGCCCATCGGCGAATGTTCCCATCCATTCATCCAACACTTTACCGCGCAAAAGCTGCCGCCCGGTGGCGTGCATGTCGTTGAGATGACAGCCTTCGAAGAAACCGAAGCGAAAATCGGCATCCATACGCGTGAGCATATTTCGGAATGCGCTGCGATGGCGATCAATCGACAATTTGCCAATTAAGTTGCGCTGATCCCACCACGCTGACGGGCTGATGATCAGTTCGACGGCGAACGCATCCGGCGTCAGACGTAATTCGAGCGATGGGTGACGGGTTACATCGGCGTTTGCGGCGGCATGTGCATAATCGCGCCCCATCAAGCGCTCGACCAGCGCCGCTTGTTCCCGCGAACGGGAATAAGCGAGAACAAACCCCTCAATCTCGCTGCCTTGTTGACAACTAACCGACGAGGAAGAAATCAACCGTGTTTTATCCCAATGGGGATGTAAATCCCACGCACGGTCGCGCATTCGCCGGTAGAGTGTTTGGTGAAGCTCCAGCAGTTTGGCATAAACCGCTTGCGTATCGCTCGGTTGAGCGGCGGCGATCTGGAGCGCCTGATGATCGGCTAGAGAGAAATAGGGAGGCATATCGAGGCTTCCTCCGGACTCGATTGGGATGAACGCGGACGTTAATTAACACGCTGCATCAGTTTAATGCAAGCTCGATGCTGTTTCCATTGTTGGTCGCCACGTGCGAAAAACTGCTTTCGCTTGTCATCCCACAGCATCTGTGAATTGCATTGTCTTGTTAATGTGTATTGTAGTCGCAATCAATTCTGACGGGTACTCCCTACATCACCTCACCCCAAATCCGTTGGGGTGAGGTGATCTTCTCTATGCCAACTCGATCACCATGCCTTCGTTGGCGCGCAAATGGAGCGGGTTGAGATCGATGGCTCCGGTTTTATCCAGCGCTGTGCTGATCAAGACGCTGCCCGTGCCGCCGATTGGAACAGTCACCGGTTGATGCGAGAAATTCAGCGCGACCAACGCTGCTGTGCCTTCGTGATCGCGGCGGTAAACGAGCGTATTTTCCGGCGAATCGAGCAGCGTGAGCGTGCCTTCGGTCAGCGCCGGGAGTGTGTGCCGCTGGATCAAAAGCGTGCGGTACAGGTTGAGAATCGAATAAGGATCGTGCTTTTCGTGCTCCACATTGCGCGTCGTATAATCCGGCGCGGCGGGAAGCCACGGCGCGACCGTCGAAAATCCCGCGTTCGCTTCGCCGTTCCAATGGAAGGGGGTGCGCTCAAAGTCGCGGCTGACTCCCATGTTAATCCCCTGTGGGTCTTGATACTGAGCGGGGGTCAGGTCGCCGTTGAGCATGCCCAATTCTTCGCCGTAGTAGATAAACGGTGTTCCGCGCAGTGTGAGCATCATCATCGCGGCGATACGTGCTTGTTCGGCACCGATGCGGCTCGCCAAGCGCGGCATATCGTGATTGCCCATGACATAGTTGGGATTGGCTTCGGGGGGCAGGATGCTTTCATACAAGGCGATAAAGTCGCGGATGGCTTTCGCCTTCCATGGGAGCAGGATGAGCGCGAAATTGAACGGCAGATGGATCAAGTTCTGACCGCTCTCGTAATAGAAACCGGCGATCTGCGAAGGATCAGCACTGTAGCCGATTTCGCCGATCATCACACGGTCAGCATACGAGTCAAACACCTTGCGGAATTCAGCGATCAAGCCGTGAATGCCGGGGCGGTTTTCGCTGTAAACGCGCATTTGCGAAAACATCGGGTTATCGACGCCTTCTTGAAAGTTGGGATTCATCGGGTTATCGCGGAATTCGTCGTCTTTCAGCATGCGATCGATGACGTCTACACGGAAACCATCGACGCCGCGATCCAACCAGAAACGCACCTGATCAAGCATTGCTTGCAGCACTTCCGGGTTGCGATAATTCAGTTCCGGCTGTTCGGCGAGAAAGTTGTGCATGTAATACTGCCCGGTTGCCTCGTCCCACGTCCATGCCGAGCCGCCGAAATAGGCGAGCCAATTGTTTGGCGGCGATCCATCGGGTTTGGCGTCGCGCCAGATGTACCAATTGCGTTTCGGGTTATCGCGCGATGACCGCGATTCTTTGAACCATGCATGTTCATCGCTGGTGTGGTTCGGCACGAGATCAAGCAGCACTTTGATTCCGCGTGCGTGCGCCGCCATCAGCAGTGCATCAAAATCCGCCAGTGTGCCGAAGATCGGGTGAACATCGACATAATCGGAAACATCGTAGCCAAAATCCTTCATCGGAGATGGGAAGATTGGCGAAAGCCAGATCGCATCGATCCCCAACCACTGCAAATAATCGAGTTTGGACGTGATTCCCGGCAGATCGCCGATTCCATCCTCGTTGCTGTCCATCCAACTGCGCGGATATATTTGATAAACGACGGCTGAGCGCCACCAATCCCGATTCGCCATGAGTTTTCGCTTTCCCTTCTTGCGGTATTAAACCCGTTGATCATGGCGGGAATCGCCGCGCCAATCAAT
Source organism: uncultured Chloroflexota bacterium (assembly GCA_937927665.1). Classification (GTDB taxonomy): domain Bacteria; phylum Chloroflexota; class Anaerolineae; order Aggregatilineales; family Phototrophicaceae; genus Flexifilum. The sequence continues at coordinate 454 of CALBRY010000598.1, read as the reverse complement.
GCCCGATGTTATGTTCAGCCGCTTGCCGGATAACCGATCCGGTCAACCGCTTCGGCGGCGCGGAAGTCGTTTTCCGTGAGTGCATTACCAGAGTCGTGCGTTGTGAAACTGACAACGACACGCTGCCAGCCGATAAACAAATCTGGATGATGTCCGATTCCTTCGCACACCGTCCCAACCGCCGCCGCGAAGGCGATTCCTGCCAGATAATGATCGAATTGATAGGTTCGCGTGAGCGTCATTCCGGCGCGTGACCAACCGGGGATGATCTTTAACCGCTCGGCGATCTCGTTTTCGCTCAAGGTAGTGGGCATGATACCTCTCCTCCGAATAGGAAATTCTCTTTATGTTACGGGATGGATGACACCGCGCTGACCCAGCGCGTTATAATCACTTCCGCATATCATAATCTTAATCATAGTTAGCTGCATGAGGAGGGACAAACGATGAAATG
>CALBRY010000597.1 GCA_937927665.1 uncultured Chloroflexota bacterium | reverse complement strand
GACCGGAGCGCGGCTGAGCGCAGCGGCACAAGCCCAAGCCGCGCTCCGAGTCGAAGCCGCTTGCGGCTTTAGCGGAGCGGGGTGGCGTGCTAAGGTGCGTTCGAAGTTGCACCGAATTGCTCCAGCGGGTCGCCACAAGGGGGTGGAAAACACGCTGAACTTCAGTGATATACCAACTTATCTATTCAGAATGTGTTATGCAGAACTACTCTTCGATGAGTTTCAAGTTGAGTAGCCTAAACCATAATGCTTGTTCGCTGACCTGATACTTTCTAGATAGCATTGAGAGACCATCAATCCCCAACTCACTGAAATCGCGTCTAAGCCATTGCCTTGGCATTAGAAGACTGGCTGCAAAGAAGTTTGCTCGCTTTTCAGCCAACTGATCTTTTTTGTCACGAATTTCTGTGCCGTTATCGATGAAGTCAACGAATAAGTCCTGTCCATCTGAAAAAGCGAAATGTCCGAGTTCGTGTGCTACGGTGAAACGTTGTCGAACTTTCGGATGGCTTTGGTTGACTCCTATACAGACTGTCCCTCGATCCACCACGAATAAACCTGAAATCTCGTCTGGAAATGCCCATTCAAATACTGGTATGTTGAGCATTTTCGCTATTGTCTCGGGTACGACGGGCGGATCAGAAATTGTGAGACGGCGCAGCATCATTTCTGCAGCTGCGCCTGGGCTTGTTACTTCCTTTAGGGCTGAAAACTGAACTGCCTTCTGACTATGTTCTTGTGCAAATGCTAGGAATGCATTCACTTCACTTCTCACGGACGGACGAACTTCCGTCGCTCGAAATCGAACTTCTTGTTTTGGAGGAGTATTTTCCTGATCGTAGAAATATCCCACAGGAAGCTGCAGCACATTGGCGATTTTGAATAGGTCTTCAATGCTGATTTTCCGCATCCCAGACTCAAAATGCGACACTGTTGCCGCTGAATTGTAGTCGAGTTGGGTAGCTAAATCGGCTTGAGATAAACCCAGCTGCTCCCTCGCGCTTTTTATTCGCCTTCCAATCCGTCGATAGAGTTCTTGCTCCATGGCATTTATCACCCATTTAGTTTCACGATTTGTGAAGTTGCGACTTGGCTTTACAAGTGCAACGCGGTCGTGTATCATTACATTTTGAACATTATGACCTGTGCTTCACAATCTGTCACTAGGAAAGTAGGAGGAACTCACTTGGCACGACTGAACTTCTATCCGATAGGTAATGCTGACACCACACTCATTGAGCTGAATGACGGACGCGACATTCTCGTTGATTTCTGCTACGAGAATCGTGATGATGGTCGAATTGATCTTGCGGGTACTTTGCAAACCCATCTGAAGAAAAGAAACCGCGATTGGTTTGATGTTGTCGCGTTTACACACGCAGATAATGACCATGTGAGTGGAGCCGAAAGCTTTTTCTATTTAGATTACGCGAAGCAGTACCAAGGGGATGGAAGAGTCCACATCCATGAGCTTTGGGTTCCTGCCTGCTTCATATTGGATGAGGGTCCCGGCAAGTCTGCTTGGGCAATCCGACAGGAAGCAAAATACCGTTTGAGACAAGGGCATGGAATTTTGGTTTTTGGCGAACCTGAAACACTGCTGGCTTGGATGAGAAAGCAAGGTTTAGACGCTAACCAACGGAAGCACCTTATTGTTCACGCCGGAACTTGCATTCCTGGGTTTACCCAGTACAGCGGCGGTGTCGAAATCTTCCTTCATGCGCCATTTTCTGCACGTATGGATGAGGATAATAGTGATCGAAATGGTAACAGCATTGTTCTACATCTTACGTTCTTCGAAGGCAATCACTCGATGTATTGCATGATGGGAGCGGATGCAGAAGCAGCTACGTGGATTGACATTGTGACGCTTACTCGCATGCATGGCAATCATCAGAGGCTAATCTGGGACTTGTTTCACATTTCTCATCATTGCAGTTACACAGGATTAACCATTATGGATAAAGGAGAGACTGAAACTGTACCTGAAGATGCGATAGACGATTTGTTTAATCAAGCTCAGCGCTATGCAATCTTGATTTCTCCTAGCGAGAAGATTCAACCATTTAACACTACTCAACCGCCTCATTTCCAAGCTGCTGCTTACTACAAGCGCGTTGCTGACCGGGTAAATGGGCAGTTTATCGTGACGATGGACTGGCCGCGTGGCACGGCCAAGCCAACTCCTGTTGTTGTCGTAACCACTGTCGCTGGTTTCCAGGTACAAAAGGACGCCTCTAAGTTGGCGGGAAGCCCTGTAATTATCAACCACTCTTCGCCAAGGTTTGGTTAATACCATGCCGCTAGGAGAACTCTACGAGATTGGAGAAGTCTGGAACTCTGAAACCGCTCTCCCGAGTTATGTGCAGGAATATATTGCAGCTGTCGAACGTTACCCATTCGCACAACTGAAATGCGTACGCTGCACTGAATTCGCTTACTTCTTGGATGTGGTTTTCGAGGTTGATCGCCCTCAGCATGCGCCTGTTCCAATTGGATTTGAAGAACACATAGCGCTTGTGATTCACGCGAGAGACAAGGTAGTTCCAGAGGCGTGGGCTCTTCGAAAAGACTTCCCTCAGACGCTTCACCAGAACCTCACACCGCCCAATCAGCCCCGATCATTATGTGTGTTCGAGCAAAGTCAATACGACGTAATGGGATGGCTCACACCTAGCGGCTTTGTTGACAGAGTAGCGCAATGGTTGAGGCGTGCTGCAGTAGAGGAATTACATACTGCGGATCAACCGCTTGAACCTCTCCTTCTAACACGGAATCTGCTCCTCGTATCGCGAAATGCTTTTCTGGCGGAGCAACCAACCGATATTGCTTGGATTGTAGAGCAAGTTACACAGACAGAAGAGCCTCTTATTCTTCGTGCAATTACAATTTCCACGTCAAACCTGACGACACAAATTGAGCAGAAGTTCGCCTTCGTAATGCTGCCGTTA
>CALBRY010000596.1 GCA_937927665.1 uncultured Chloroflexota bacterium | reverse complement strand
CATGAGACTCGCTGAAAAACCGTTCATACCGTTCATAACCCTACATACCGTTCATGGGAATGGTATGTAGGGGATACGAACTCGGTTTGAGGTGTCATACGAACGTCACAGAACGCTTGTGCGAAATTCCGATTTCACAATAATGATGATGACCATGAGGAGTCAATCAGGTGAGAGGCAACGTGTTAAGCCAACGACAGCAAGCGATCTTGCGCTTTCTCTACGACTACAGCCAAATCAATGGCTTTTTCCCGACCATTCGTGAAATTTGCCGAGAAACCGGCACGGGTTCAACCTCGGTGGTCGCGTACAACCTCGGCAAATTAGTCGAGTTCGGCTACCTGAGACACACATCACGCCGTTCCCGATCGAACACGCTGACGAAGCAGGCATACGAATTTCTGAAGGTTGCGCCCACTGCCGATCTGCACATCGTCCGCAATGGCGACGTGCTCGAACAGGAAGTCCATCGCCTGCGCAGTCAGATTGAAACGCTGCGCCGTGCGCATCGAGCAGAGATCGAGACCTATCTTGAAGAACGATCTCTGCTCGTGGACGAGATCACGCGGCTGAAGCAAGCGGTACCCGCATAGAGGAGTGTATTCGTGTGGGCTGTGGTCGAAGCGCAGCCCACACGGTCTGATTACTCGTCTTCATCTTTCTTGGGCTTCGACTTGGGAGCGGCAAGGCGTTTCTTCTCGGCGCGCTCCAGTTTCTTGATGCTCTCTGCCGTCGGTAGGTTTTCCGGCATCGTCCCGCCGAGTTCGGCAATCGCCCGTCGAACAACAACACCCGCCTCATAATGTACAGCGTTCGCCGCATCTTTGCCTTGCACCTGGTCACGACGCAGTTTCTCTTCCGCCTGTGTACTGCGAAACAGGTTCGCTGCGAGTTCAGTCGTGCTCATATGATCAAGGATGTGTTGGCTTTTCTTCAGTTTCTTGCGCTTGTGGATGGCTTCTGCCGTCAAACCGTTGTACAGCCCACGATAACCGTGATTTTGGAATACCGCGAAATCTTGTCCGGTAATCACGCCCGCCGTTTTTGCTGCTGAGGCGAGGTCAGTGTTCTGCAACTTAATGCGCTGGCGCAGGAGCAACCGCCGCTGATCCTCGCTTAGCTCCGCCATTGCTGCTGCATCGGAAACTTCCTGTCGGCGCGTCTGGACGGCGAAGTAGGTTTGACCGAGCGCGACGACTTCTTTGGCAGGATCAGCGTTCTGCACGACGAGGTAGCAGGCGTAACGTGAGAGGTGCATGTCCTCAACTTCACGTCTAGCATCAGATCCTAAAGCAACCATTTTGGTGGCACCAACAAAATGGTCAGACGGATCTTGTCCGCTGTTTTCGCAAGCGATCTGTGCCTTGATAAGCGCAGTTTTGAAGTTGCGCCATTCTGTATAATCCAGAACTTTCATCAAGTCACGCGCCGACCAGAACTCTAGTCCGTCTTCGTCGAACTGACGAATACGCTCAAACAGGGAAGCGGATGGATCGGGGGTCTGATCAGTTGGTATGGTCACTTTGATAACCTCTATTGCTCAGAAAACGGCATTTGCACCATTATAGTGAGTTGTTGCACCATGCAGAAAATCACCACCGTTTTCCCTTATTCGATGATCGATTGCAGTCTGTTGAGCGGTATCATTATCGACCTAGAGTCAAACGAGTAAAGGTAGGTATCAATGGAAGTTGCTCAACGGAATGAAACGTTCCAGGCGCTGGCAGCCGCAGCACTGTTTGGGGCAAGCGCGCCCATTGCGAAGCTGTTATTAGGTCAAGTTGATCCCATATTTCTGGCTGGATTCCTCTACCTAGGAAGCGGTGCCGGCATTCTTCTTTTCAGACTGCTGCTTCGTACACGGTCTACCGATTCAGAAGCCGAAGCCAAGCTGTCGCGCCTGGATGTTCCATGGCTGATCGGAGCGGTGGTCGCCGGTGGTTTTGTGGCCCCAATCGTACTAATGTTCAGTTTGCGGGAAACGGCTGCTTCGACTGCCTCTTTGCTACTGAACTTTGAAGGAGTCGCCACCGCCTTAATCGCGGCAGTGGTTTTCAAGGAGGCGATCAGCGGGCGCGCCTTGTGGGCGGTGGGCGCTGTCACGTTAGGCAGTGTCCTACTCTCGTGGAATACCGAAAGTGCATGGGGGTTCTCCCTCGGCGCACTGGGCATTGTCGCTGCCTGTTTCCTCTGGGGTATCGACAATAACCTGACGCGGAATATCTCGGCCAAAGACCCGCTGACGATCGTGCTCGTCAAGGGGTTAGGGGCAGGGAGTGTCTCGTTTGTTCTGGCATTATTGCTGGGGCACCGGATGCCCCCGATCACGACGATTCTTGGCGCGATGCTGCTGGGCAGTCTGAGCTATGGCCTGAGTATTGTCTTGTTCATACGTGCGATGCGGGGGTTGGGCGCAGCGCGAACCAGCGCGGTCTTCGGCACGGCACCCCTGGCAGGGGTTGTGCTATCATTTGTCTTGTTCCAAGATGCACCGACTCTGCTGTTTGGCGGCGCGCTGGTTCTGATGATCTTTGCGATGGCGCTCCTGATCACCGAAAGACATGCCCACCTGCACCGGCATGAGGCGGTGCCCCATGATCATCGCCATCGACATGATGATGGGCATCATCATCATGACCATCCCGGTATGACCTCGCGCAGCCTGACCCATTCTCATGTGCATACGCACGAGGCGCTTGAACATGAACATCCGCATCTGCCGGATATTCATCATCGTCACGCCCATCATGAAGCCTGAATGGTTGTGGTCCGGGGTATCGTGCTGATCCCGGACTGCTTGGGTTTGACTTCTTCGCTCGGTATCTCCCGACCGGGCAGAACGGCACTACGCCAAGAGACCTTGAAGCCCAGGCAGAACAAGGCGCTGGTACATCTCGTTCATCTCCTCCGGCGTATGGCGCATGTCCTCATCAAACCACCAGCGCAGCAGCAGCAGAAACGTGTTCGCCACAAACTGCGCGACGACAGAGAGCGGTACGGATATATCCGTTTGCTCCCCGATCATCGCACGCAGGTTAGTCTCGATCAGTTGGCTGATTTGCTGAAGTAGGCGGCGGTTAAGCATGTCTGCGCCTTGCCCCCACACGAGCGCATGCATCAGACGGCGCTGCTCTTTCACATGCCGGAACAGTTCAAGACTGGGCAGCACGCCGTGCTCCATGCCTTGATGAGCCGCATAGTCCCCCAGATCATGAATCACCTGCTCGATCTGACTCAAGAGCAAGCTCTCTTTGTCGGTGAAATGGACATAGAATGTCGAACGTCCTATATCCGCCCGATCCAGAATATCTTGCACCGTGATGTCGTTGTAGCGCTTTTCAAGCATCAGCCCCACGAACGCATCGGCAATGAGCTGTCGCGTTCGCCGTGAGCGGCGATCCGTTTTGGCGCTGTTCATATCGTCCACTCCATCAGAACAAATTCACAGGAATGTTCGGTAATGAACATTTCCCGTGCTTTGGTTGTTGACCCACGCCCCACCCCTTCCATTATAGTAGAAATCGAACAATATGTTCACTACAGCACAATATGTTCTGAGGCAATGCTATGAGAGTAGACATTCCACTCATCGAGCTTCACGGTGTGACCAAAACGTATCAAACAGGCGCGAAAACCTTCACCGCGCTCGATGGCATCGATCTCGCCATCGAGCAGGGTGAATTCACGGCAATTGTCGGGCGTTCTGGCAGCGGCAAATCCACCCTGATCAACATGATCACCGGCATCGATGAGCCGACTTCGGGCGAAGTCCTCGTCGCCTCGACCCCCGTACATCAACTCAATCAGGAACAGCTTGCCGTGTGGCGCGGCAAAAACGTCGGCATCGTCTTTCAATTCTTCCAACTGCTGCCGACGCTCACCATCGCCGAAAACCTGATTCTGCCGATGGATTTCTGCAACACCTATCCCGTCCGCCAGCGGCGCGAGCGCGCACTGCATCTGCTCGACAAAGTGGGAATCGCGGATCAGGCGGACAAGCTCCCCGCCGATCTCTCTGGTGGACAGCAGCAGCGCGCCGCCATTGCCCGCGCGCTCGCCAACGATCCACCGCTCATCGTTGCGGATGAACCAACGGGTAATCTCGACGTGCAGACGACGGACGCGGTGATGCACCTTTTCGCCAGCCTCACCGCTGAGGGAAAAACAGTCGTGATGGTGACGCATGAGCGCGATCTCGCCCATTTTTTCACCCGCTTCATCACGCTGGCGGATGGTCGGATTGTCGCCAGTGAGCTAGGAGTGTCCGCATGAGCCGCCCGCGCTGGATGAAGCTCCTGCGTGATCTCAGCTTAGCGCGCGGGCGCATGATGATGCTCGTCGCCGCCATTGCCGCCAGTGTCTTCGCGGTGGCGCTCATGCTGTCCACTTTCACGGTGATGACGCGCGAAATGAACGCGAATTACCTCGGCACGAACCCGGCGTCGGCGTTCATCGAAGTGGATCAAGTCGATGAAGCGCTCATAGAGGCAGTACGCCAGCAGCCGAATATCGCCGATGCCGAAGCGACTGCTTGGGTGAATGGTCGAGTCGAAGTCGCGCCAGATCAATGGATGCCGCTGCTGCTGTTCGTCGTGCCGGATTTTGCGCATGCACGCATCAGCACGGTCAGCCCGGAAGCCGGTGCATTTCCGCCGCCGGATGGAACAATCCTCGTGGAACGCGCCGTACTGACTCTGCTGGATAGCATTCAGATTGGCGACGCGCTGACCGTCCAAACGCCCAACGGCACAACCCAGCCGATCACCATCAGCGGCACGATCCACGATCCGAGCCTCGCTCCAGCATGGCAGGAACAAACGGTGTACGGCTACATCACCCCGGGGACGCTGGCGGCGTTCGGGGAGGATACGACGCTGCATATCCTCAAGATCACGGTCAGCAATCAGCCGGAGAGCGTGAGCGCTATCGAAACGACGGTCGAGCAGTTGACCGGGTGGCTGCGCACACAGGGGCGGGTGGTCGATGAAATTCGCATCCCGCCACCGCTTCGTCACCCGCATCAAAGCCAGATGAATACCGTCATGCTGGTGTTCCTCGCCTTCAGTGTGTTGGCGCTGATCTTGAGCGCCGTCCTCACTGCTACCATGATCGGCGGGCTGCTGGCGCAGCAAATCCGGCAGATTGGCATCATGAAAGCGATTGGCGCGCGTTCCGGTCAGATCGCCGCTCTGTACCTTGTACTCGTCATGGGCTTAGGCTTGATCGCCGCCGTAATCGGCATCCTGCCGGGCATGTGGGCGGCACGTGGCTTTTCGTCGGTGGTGGCGCAGCTGCTCAATCTCAACGTGTACCGTTATGACGTGCCGCTGTGGGTCTACGGAGCGCTGCTGCTGATGGGCGTCCTGCTCCCGCTGCTGGTCGCCATTCGCCCCATCCGCCGTGCTACCCGCGTGACCGTCCGCGCCACCCTGTCCGACTACGGGACGACCGCCGCCGCTTTCGGTTCGAGCCGTTTTGAAAGCTGGCTCAGCCGGATACAGGGGATCAACAGCTCGGTACTGCTCGCCTTCCGCAATACTTTCCGGCGGCGATCGCGCTTGATCCTCAGCCTGAGCTTGCTCGGCGCAGCCGGGGGCATGTTCATGACCGGACTCAATACGAGCAGCGGATGGGATAGCTACATTCGCATGGCAGCCGCAGACCGTCACTATGACTTGGAAGTGCGCTTGAATATGCCGCAGTCCGTTGAGCAAATGCGGGCGCTGCTGGGTGGCGTCGACGGGGTGGCGCAAGTCGAGTCATGGAGCCTGATCCCGGCGGCGCTTGCCCGTCCAAATGGTTTGGACATTGTCCGCACCTATCCCGATGGTGGTCACGGTAGTTTCAGTTTGCGATCAGTGCCGGACGGAAGCACCTTTATGAATACGCCGATGCTCAGCGGACGCTGGCTGCAAGCGGGCGATGTGAACCGCGTCGTGCTCAACCAGAGTGCGCTTGCGCTCTTCCCTGAAGCATCCGTCGGCAGCACGGTCACGCTGCTGATCGAAGGTCAGCCTATCCGCTTGGAGGTCATCGGCGTGGTGCGGCAAATCCTGTCGCCTGCTGCCGCTTATGTGACCCCGGCAACGTTTGCCGCCGCCGCGCACATGCAACCGAACCTGGCGAACGCAGTACGGGTCGCCATGACCTCCAGCGCCCCTGAGTTCACCGCCGCCGTGACTCAGCGAATTGAACAGGCGCTGAGTCTGGCGGGAATCAGCGTGCGCGTGGCGGTATCTGAAGTCCTGCTCGACAATGCGACCAGCGGTCATGTCTTCGTGTTTATTGTGACCCTGCTGCTGATCGCCGTCGTGATGGCAGTCGTCGGTTTGCTGGGGCTGACCTCCAGCATGAGTACCAGCGTGATCGAACGCACCCGCGAATTCGGCATCATGCGCTCCATTGGCGCGCGTTCTCGAACCGTGCTGCTAAATGTGATCAGCGAAGGGGTGATGATCGGGCTGATGAGCTACGGGATCGCTGTTGTGGTGTCCCTGCCGCTTTCATTCGGGATGGGAGCCTATCTCGGTGAGATGTCGTTTCGGTCACCGCTCCCTTTGATAGTCGCGCCCTTGGGCTTAGGGCTGTGGCTGGCGATCTTGATCCTCGGTTCCACCGCTGCCAGCGCTCTCCCCGCGCGGCAAGCTGCTCGCTTGACCGTTCGTGAAACCCTTGCTTACGTCTAAAGGAGACCTGTCATGACCCTGAACCGCAAACGGATTGTCCAAATACTCATCGTGATCGTCGTGATTGTCGCGCTGCTGCTCACCATGCACATCCTCGTCAACAATTTCGATCTATTCGGCACGCTGCGCTCGCTACACGGCGGGTGATCCATTCTATGCTGATGAGACGAGGACAACTTTTCGCTTCTGTCCTCGTTTCTTGAACAACCGTCATGATCATCAAAACACCCCGCTCAGCAATGACTTGTATCGCCTCTATAGGGATGAGCCTGCTGCCAAGAAGGGGCTTTCTTGCTTTATACGCTATTTGGCGGTTCTGCATTTTCCTAGATTTGCCTATCTTGGAAGCAGTGTATAGGAATAGAATGAAAGATGTGTCCAATGGTTAGAGACCCCGTGTCCGGTGTTCTACTCGACCCACGATTCGCGGTTGCCATTCGTGAGCATGGCGGAGAGTAATTTTACTTCGCTACCCAGGAGAGTGTCGATCAGTTTGACGACGATCCGCATTACTACGGACATCCCGATCCGGATGACCATCTGACACCGCACCAACACTGATCGAATGGATCGTGGCTCAGGGAACAGCCGCCAGTACTTGAGAAATTGCACCGGGTAGTGGCGGCATTGAGTGAAGAATTGTGTTGGATTGATAGCTCACCCAAGCAGCGAATTGGCAAATTTGCAGTGGCAACCATTCTTGTAATTGATGACGAGGAGAGCATCCTCAACGTTGTTGAAGCCTATTTGAAAGCGGATGGCAGCACCGTCTATACCGCGCGGGACGGCGCGGCGGGACTCGCGGCGTTTCAACGCTACCAACCGGACTTAGTGATCCTCGACATTATGCTGCCAGAGATGGATGGACTCGAAGTGTTGCAGACGATCCGGCGCACCTCGGCGGTCTACATCATTTTACTCACCGCCAAATCGGAAGAGTTCGACCGCGTCATGGGATTGACGGTTGGCGCGGACGACTATCTCACCAAGCCGTTCAGCCCGCGCGAACTCACGGCGCGGGTCAAAGCGGTGCTGCGGCGCGGACGCGCAGCGCCACAAGATGAGCGGCAGGTGTACGCCTTTCAACACCTCAAAATCGACACGCAGCGCTATGAGGTTTGGTGCGACGACGAGTTGATCGAGCTGACGGCTCTGGAGTTTAAGCTGTTGGCAGTCCTCGCAACCTATGCCGGGATGGTGCTGAGCCGGGAGCAGCTCCTCGAACGGGTATGGGGCTACGATTTCTACGGCGAAGATCGCGTGGTAGATGTGCATATCGGTCACATCCGGCAGAAGCTGGAGCGTGATCCCGCCGATCCCCAGTTCATCCTCACGGTGCGCGGCGTCGGCTACAAGTTTGCGGACACCAAGCGATGAAACTCTCTCAGAAGCTGTTTCTGTCTTACGTCGTCGTCGTCCTGATCGGATTGGTTGTACTCTCGGTCGCCACGGCGTTTGTCGCCCCGGTCAATTTCACTGAGACGATGACGCATATGCGCGGCATGGGGTCCGGCATGATGATGGGCGAACGCCTGACCGAACTCGATGCCGAATTTGAGGCGGCGTTTCGCCAGTCCCTTAATAACGCCTTGATCCTTGCCGGTATCGCGGCAATTCTGTCCGCCGTGGTCGTAAGCTGGTTCGTGAGCCAGCAGATCACGCAGCCCATCCGCTCCTTGGTCGCGCTCAGTCAGCAGATCGCCGGGGGAAGTTATAAGCAGCGGCTCAAACTCGAGACTCAGGATGAATTCGCAGAACTGGTCGCGAGCTTTAACCGCATGGCGGAATCCCTCGCCAGTACAGAAGCCATGCGCGTGCAGCTTATCGGCGATGTCAGTCACGAACTCAAAACGCCGCTCGCCGGGATCAAAGGCTACATGGAAGGGCTGCAAGATGGTCTACTGCCCGCCACGCCTGAGACTTTCGAACTGATCCACCGCGAAGCTGATCGGTTGCAGCGTCTGGTACAGGACTTGCAGGAACTTTCCCGCACTGAATCCGGTCAGATTGTGCTCGATCTCCGCTCGTACCTGCCAGAAGTCATCGTCAAACCGGTTGTTGAGCGTATGCGCCCTCAGTTTGTCGATAAAGCCATCGATTTTGCAGTACTCATGCCGGCAGATCTACCCATAGTACAGGCCGATTGCGACCGTTCCATGCAAATTTTGACCAATCTGCTTGGCAATGCGCTGCAATATACAGCCAGCGATGGACACGTCGAACTCGTGGTCAGCAGTGAGCATGAAGCAGTGCGCTTTTCAGTCCACGATACCGGCATCGGCTTATCCAGTGAAACCCTGCCTCATATCTTTCAGCGCTTTTACCGCGTGGACAAATCCCGGTCGCGTGGCAGCGGCGGCACCGGGATCGGGCTGACGGTTGCCAAACACCTCGTCGAGGCGCAAGGTGGACAGATCGGCGCTGGCAGCGAGGGACTTGGCAAAGGCAGTCGATTCTGGTTCACGCTTCCCATCGCCTGAACTTTACAGAAACTTCACACAAGCGACATTACCTTACCATGCAGCTCTGGCATGCTAGACACAATCACATGTGTTTGGTAAGCAAGGAGCTTGTAATGATGCGTAAGTTATTCGTCTTGGTGATCGCCGTTGTCGCGCTGCTGAGTATAGGTGTCTTGTTCGTCGCGGCACAGGATGATCAGCCGGTTGCCCCCCAATGCGGTTATGGCATGATGGAGGGCATGACAGGCATGCACGGTATGGGCAGTATGATGGGACAGGGTCGCGGGATGATGCTGGGGATGGACGACATGCCCGGAATGACGGCGGTCGCTGAAGCGCTCGGCATGGAACCCACTGCGCTAATCGAGGCGCTGCACTCTGGTCAAACCCTCACTCAGATTGCCGAAACGCAGGGCGTTGACGTGCAGGTGGTTACTGATGCCATGTTCGCGGCGGCGGAAGCCCATCTAACGGAACTGGTCGCCGCTGGCACGCTGACGCAGGCACAGGCGGATGAACATCTCGCCACGATGCACGACCACCTCGCCGACATGACGATGTTCTCCGGTACGGGTTGCTCGATGATGGGGGGCATGCAGGGCATGGAACACATGAACGGCATGGGCGGCATGATGGGACGCGGTCACGGCATGGGGATGGGGCGGCACAACTAATTCGTGCAACTTTACGTCAAGGCATAACTGTGTGGCGGAGGTTTTAACCTCCGCCACTTTGCGCTACCGCTTGGGCTTACTGGGGCAGCGTGATCAGATACGCGATCAGATCGTTCACGTCCTGCTCACTCAAGAGCTGCCCATAGGTTTGCGGCATGAGTAAATCAGGAAAGCCGGGGACAACGTAATCGCTCGGATGCAGAATTGACGTGCGGATATAAGTAACCACTTCGTCCATCGAGCGCTCGGTATGCGGCGTCTCGGTCGCTTCGGCAGTGCTCGCGCCGTGTTCATGACTGGACGGATCATGACCGGGGTTGCCCACATTGAGGAGCCCGGGACCAATCAGGGTTTCCGTGCTGTCCACGCGGTGACAGGTCGAGCAGGCAAACCCCGTCGTCGGCTGCAGGGTGTTGAAGAGTTCCGCCCCACGATCTGGATCACCCAGCGCCATGGCGAGCGCCATATGGGCTTCGTCGCTGTGTTCATCTGCCGCTTCATCGTGACCATGATTGGCGGCTTCTGAAGGCACAAAACCACAGCTGAGCGCGAAATCCTGATAGGTCTGCCCCGCATTGTACACGGTGATGAGCGCTGTTTCGGGATCAGCTTGATAAATGGCCTCAAGATTGGCGAGGGCGTTCGCGTAGGCTTGCTGCTGCAAGACAAAGCTCTGAATGTCGCATTCGGGGGTTGCCATGGACATGGACCCCATGTCTCCCATGGTGGCGTGGTCTTGACTGGCTGGTTCAGCCGTCGGTGTTGGGGCTTGGTCTTGTGCCCAACCGACGCTGTAGATCAGTAGGAAACTCAAGAGAGCCGTGAGGAGAATGATACGGAATTTCATGAACAGGAAACCTCCAAAACTTGCAAATACGAACCTAAAGGATCGGTTTGCCCACAAGACAAACCGTGAATCCACATACCTAGATTACGCGGGTAGGATCAGAGCGGAATAGAAAATGACACGAGGGTTCCCCGTCCCGGCGTCGAGTCCACCGTCAGCGCGCCGTTGACAAGCTGCGCCCGTTCCCGCATTCCGATCAAGCCAAAATGCCCGATGCGCGTAAAGTCGCTGAAGTAGGCCGGCACCGAGAAGCCTTGGCCGTCATCCCGAATCGTGAGCTGCACCTTCCCAGCATTGAACCCCAATTGCACTACGATCTGATCAGCTTGGGCATGATGCGCGGCATTGTTCAGCGCCTCCTGAGCGATGCGATAGATTGTGAGTTCTTGTTCGGCTGTCAGGCGCACGACCGACCCGCGAATTTCCAGTTTCGCTTGCGCCTCTTTAGTAAGGACTTCCAGCGCGCTCACCAATCCCAGTTCTTCCAGATAATGCGGATGCAGCGCGCGGCTGAAGCGGCGCACTTCCTCAATCGCCTCGCCGATCATGTCGCGCAGTTCTTCGATGCGCGTGTCCGCCTGAGCCTGGTCACGATGCAGCGCGCGCTGCGCCATCTGCGCTTTGTGCCCCAGCGCGATCAGCGTTTGCACGGTTTCGTCGTGCAGTTCACGCGCCAGTCGTCCGCGTTCTTCTTCCTGCGCGCGCGTGACTTCGCCGACATAATCGTGCAGCGCCGCCTGATAGCTTTGGACCTGGGCGGCCATGTCGTCAAGCGCGTGGCTCAAGTCTTCAATCTCCTGTACGCCGCTGATGTGCTCTTGATAGGCGCGGAAATCGCCTTTCCCGATGCTCAACGCCCGCAAACGCAGCTGCCGGAGCGGTTGCACCACAAAGCGCACACCAAAAAAGAGGGTCAGCAGCGACACGGCGGCGGCAGTAAACAGGATGAACGGCATCAACTGCTCAAACTGGATCAACGGTACAGTGACCGAATGCCAGCCTTCGCGAATCAAGAGCACCCAGTTGGTATTGGGCACCGGCGCATAGGCGATGACATCATCCTGCTCCGAGGCAGGGCTGGAAAACAGCGCGCCATTTTCACGCTGGAGCGCAGCTTGCACGCCCTCCCATGCCAGTAAAGCCGTCTCACTGGGGATATCGCCCTGATGAAACAGCACCCGCCCATTGGCGTCCAGCAGGACGAGGGTCGTCACTGCTTCCTCATGATCCATGCGCAGAATCCCGTGTAGATCCAGCGAATCCGCCGCGACCGCTGCCGGGTCAATATCCTGACGCAGGGCTTGGTTCTCGACGCTGACGGAGACCAGTTCTGCCATCACCGTCACCAACCGCGCATTCTCTTCAATGGCGAGCGCGCGCATCGAGCTTTGATGACTGCTCACGCCGCTGAGGGCAAACACGATCAGGAAAATCGTCAGCGGCAGCACCGTCCACAGCAGTACCTGAGCGCGCAGCCCATGTAACTGGTGCGGCAACCGCATCACGCCTTTTGCTCCAGTTGAATGATGTTGAGCTGCAAGGCTTTCGTCACGGCTTCGGTGCGGCTGTTCACGCCGAGCTTGCCGTAAATGCTGGCGAGATGCCCCTGCACGGTACGGTCGCTGATCGACAATTTCATGCCGATCCCCTTGTTGGTCAGACCGCCCGCGGCAAGTTGTAAAATATCGCGTTCACGGTCGGTGAGCGGCTCGTCCGGCGTGCTGGCAGATGTGCCCACGACGAGATGGGTGAGCACTTTCTGGGCGATTTCCGGTGCGATGGCCGACTGTCCGCGATAGACCGCCCGTACCGCCGCCGTGATCTCTTCGGCTTCCGCATTCTTCATCACATAGCCGTTCGCGCCGGCTTGCATCGCCGCAACGACAAACGGGTCATCGTCATACGCGGTCAGGATGACGACGCGCACGGGCAGTTTCTGTTCGCGAATCCAGCGGGTGACCTCGATCCCGGTCGCGTGCGGCATGCGCACGTCGAGCACGGCGACATCGGGCTGTAGGGTACTCAATAACTCTTTCGCCTTCGCCCCGTCGCTCGCTTCGGCGATCACCTGGATATCACCTTCTTCTTCAAGGAAATCGCGAATGCCCTTGCGCACCACGGCATGGTCGTCGGCGAGGATCACCTGAATAGCCATACTTCAATCCTGTCATCCACAGTTATCGATCTGATTATAGAGCGTGTCTTTGCACCCACATGCGTCATATTGCTTGCTTTTGTGCCCCCTTGATCCCCGCCAAATGGCGTGCCGCGCCGCGCCAAACAGCGCATGAAAGCGCAGGTGAGACAAGTTAGGATTTTCACAAATCACGTTTCGATAGGAAATAATTGTGATCAAGCGCCTATTTCTCCTGTTGGTAACCGTCCCCCTGTTCATTTCGAGCTGTACCGGCCAGCATCTGCCGTACGCCTTAGCTGATGAAGCGCAATTGCCCGCCTTTCTCGCGGATGCCCCGCCGACAGTGCGCGAAGCGTACCGTTTCGCGATGGCGAATATGGAAGAAACTGCCAAGTACCCCTGCTACTGCGGCTGCGGCTCGATGGGCCACATGAGCAATCTGAACTGCTACATTCAGGATGTGGATCGCGCGGGCAACATCACATTTGATGAGCATGCGGCGGGCTGCGGTATCTGTGTGGACATCACGCAGGATGTGATGCGTCTGCTTCGCGAAGGCAAATCTTCGCCTGAAATTCGCACCTATGTCGATGCGACGTACAGCGCCTACGGCCCATCGACAAATACGCCGCTGCCGCAGGGATAAACCGCCATGCCCCCCCTGATCGTCAAACGCCGTCTGATCCTTCTCTGCGCGCTGCTGGTTTTTGTCGCCGTATGGTTCGTCCCCCTACCCGCGCTGCGAGCCTCTGGCACTCACGAATTCAGCCTCGACATGCGCCAGTTCGAGTTCACGCCGGGGCGTATCGAGGTGCAGCAGGGTGATCAGGTGACGATCACGCTGAGCTCGTCCGATGTGGTGCATGGCTTTTATCTGGACGGCTACCAGATCAACCAGCGGGTTGAACCGGGTATTACCCGCCAGATCACCTTCACTGCCGATCAAACCGGGAAGTTCCGCTACCGCTGCGCGGTGAGCTGCGGGGCACTGCATCCCTTCATGATCGGCGAACTCGTCGTCAACAACAATTTCCCCTTCTGGCGGGCGCTGACGTTGCTCGGCGTCAGCCTGATCAGCACTCTCGTTTACCTTTATTTTGGAGCAAACAAAGCATGAGTTCCCAAGCGAAACAAATCGCCGCCCGCGTGCAGAAAACGACGACGCCACATCCCCCCTCCCGGTTACCTCTCATTCTGGGCCTTGGGGCAAT
Source organism: uncultured Chloroflexota bacterium (assembly GCA_937927665.1). Lineage (GTDB taxonomy): Bacteria > Chloroflexota > Anaerolineae > Aggregatilineales > Phototrophicaceae > Flexifilum. The sequence continues at coordinate 15,308 of CALBRY010000596.1, read as the reverse complement.
CCTGGTAATCGGCGCACTTCTGCTGTCCGTCCTCGCCAACCAGCGCCCACCTTACACCCCCGAAGTCACAGGCAGAGCCGCCGTACAGGTCAGCCAGACAAACTTCGATTACGGTGACCAGCACTACAACAATCCGGTCACAACTGAATTCAAGGTCAAGAACATCGGCGATCAGACGCTCCTCATCCTTGGTGATCCGCAGATTGAAATCCTCGAAGGCTGCTGCCCGCCGCGCGTCTCGACGAGCAACCGCCATCTCGCGCCGGGGGACGAAGCCACCGTCAGTTTCACCTTCTCGATGCACGCCGGGATGGATGGCCCGCATCATTTCCGTGTACATGTCCGCACGAATGATCCTGAAAACCCCGACCAGTACGTCGAAGTCTACTCCAACTGGATTCCGTGAGCCGATTATGATCACCCTACCCCGCCCAGCTCCACCATCGGCGCGTCCCGCTATGCCGGCAGCGCTGAAGACACTGCTGAAAGCGCGCTGGTTTCAGCCGGCCTTGCAGTTGATCACGCTGTTCGGGTTCACGCTGGCGATACTGGCGGGGTTCTTCGGCACACCTGCCGGAAGCCGGAATTTCGGCATCGTGTTCGTCTGGATCGTGTGGTGGGCGCTCCTCATCATCGTCCTCGTCCCGTTCTTCGGGCGCGTGTGGTGTACGGTCTGTCCGCTTCCCGCGCCGGGGGAATGGTTGCAGCGACGCGGCATTATTCGCCGCACGCCCGGCAAACTACACACGCTGGGCAAACGGTTCCCGAAGCGTTTCAAGAACATGTGGCTGCAAAACTTCGGCTTTCTGGGGATCGCCAGCTTCAGCGCGATCATCCTCACCCGCCCGCATATCAGCGCAGGGGTGCTGCTGGCGTTTGTCCTCGCGGCACTCGGCTTGAGCCTTGTCTACGAAAAGCGTGTGTTCTGCCGCTATGTCTGCCCGGTCGGTGGATTCATCGGCTTGTACGCGATGATGGCACCGCTTGAACTGAGGGTGCGGGACTGCAAAACCTGTCTTGAACACGGCGCGAAAGACTGCGTCGTCGGCAACGACCAAGGCTATGGCTGTCCGTGGATGGTTTACCCCGGCAACCTGAAGCGCAACACCTACTGCGGCCTGTGCTTCGAATGTATCAAAACCTGCCCGAAGGACAACATCACCATCCGACTGCGCCCCTTCGGCAGTGATTTGTTCGTCGCTCAGGAACGGCGGCTCGACGAAGCCTACAAAGCGTTTATCATGCTCGGCTGCGCGCTGGTCTACTCAACCGTGCTGCTCGGGCGTTGGGGTTGGCTCAAAAATTGGGCGAACATGGACACGCTCCCCCACTGGCTGCTGTATGCGGCGGGCTTGTGGCTGTTTAATCTGGTGCTGCTGCCGGGACTCTTCTGGGGCGCGGCGTGGATCGGACGGAAACTCGCAGGCGAAATGAAAATCCGCGATCTGTTCGTGGCTTTCGCCTATACGCTCGTCCCGCTCGGCTTAGCCGCATGGATCGCCTTCAGTCTGGGCTTTGTCTTCGTCAACGGCAGTTACGCACTCTCCGTGCTTTCCGATCCGTTTGGCTGGGGCTGGAACTTGTTTGGCACTGCTGACGCTGCATGGACACCGTTCGCACCGCAGCTTCTGAGCTTCCTGCAGGTCGGCGTCCTCAGCGTCGGCTTGATGTTCGCCGTGAATACCGCCTACCGCAGCGCGCGGCAGTTTTACGCCGATCACCGCGGAGCGTTCACCGCCATGCTGCCCGTCGCCGGTCTGCTCACGCTGATCACAGGCGTGTTTATGGTCTTGTATCTGGGATAAAGCATGTTCAAGCGGTCTGAATTCATCGCGCGGCTCACCGTCGGCGTCATCCTGATCGGGCTGCCCGCGCTGATACTGGGCTATCAGTTCATCGTGCGACCGCAGTTGAGCGGCATCCGCACGATTGACATTTCCGCCTCCAGCCCGGAAAACGGCGGCTTTCAACCGAACAGCTTCAGCGTCACGGCGGGTGAAACGGTCATGCTGCGATTCACCTCGATCGATGTCACGCATGGCGTGGCGATTGGTCCGGGGCTGGGTGTCGATCTAGGACAGATCGATCCGGGGCATATCAAAGAAGTCACCCTGACCTTTGATGAGGCGGGCACCTACACCTTTTACTGCAATACGTGGTGCAGCGTCAATCACTGGCGGATGCGCGGCGTCATCGACGTCCGCGATCGGGTGAACCCGAATGTGATCCCCACGGCACTCCCCGATCCCGTGATCGCCGCGCTGGTGGCGGAAGGCGTTGATATTGACGCGTCGGTTCACAATCGATCAAGTGCGATGAGCAGCATGCCGATGGACGACGCACCGGTGCTGGTCGAACGCCCGTCGGCGGAACGCGGCGCGACCATCGCTGCTGCGCTCACCATTCCGACAGAATTTCAAGATGACGCATGGCGGCAGTCCCACACGCCGCAGCAAGCAATTGCGCTCCTCCTTACGCAAAATCCGAACACCCCGCAAACCGATTTAGCCGATGCCGTCGCGTATCTATGGACGCGCTCAGCAGCGTCAGAATCGCTCGCGAGGGCAGCGCCGTATTACGCGCAAAACTGCGCCGCCTGCCATGGGGAAACGGGCGGAGGGGATGGCTTTATGGCCGCTCAAACCGCTGAAACGCCCGTCGCCTTCGCGGACCCGAATTATCTATTCACCATGCGCGGCGATGTCCTGTACGCGAAAATCCGGCGCGGCGGCATGGGCACCGATATGCCCAACTTCGGCACGCTGCTCACCCCCGATGAAACATGGGCACTCGTCGATTACCTGTGGTCGCTGTCCGTCGAGCCGAACAACAGCAACCGCTAAGCACACCCTACTCTTACCCAAAATAAAAGCAGGAGATGGATTGACCGTCTCCTGCCGCTCATCCAATGCGCTGGCCGGTTAGCGCTGGCCGTCCGGCCACACGAGGATGGGCATGTTCACGACTACGCCGGGCACCTCAATCACGACTTCGCCCGCCGTTTCCGCCGCCAACACCGCTTCGACGCTCGTCAGTTCGCGCGCTTCGACACCGTCCTGCCATGTGACGAGATGAACTGACCGCAGCGGGGTGTAGCCTTCAACACCCGGAACCGAGTCGAACACATCCGGTTGATGACCGAGCGGACCCATACCGTCGAGGCCGTTGGTGAACACATAGACCGCGCCGAGCAGTTCTTCAGGAACCTCGGCTAAGCTGGGGACCGTGATCACATCCGTGCCCATCATGGCGGTTAACACTTCCGCGACGCCGGGATCCGACGCTTCGGGATGAACGAAATACACATCCCCGCCATTGTAATAGGCGAAGGCCAGCGGCGCGAGATCATCCACTGAATAGCCGCTGTCCATCTCCATCGCCATGGCGCCCATTTCCGGAGTCGCCGTGGCTTCCATCGCCATCTCGCCACCATGCATCATGCTCATCATGTCGTGCATCTGGTTCATCATATCGCGCATATCAGCCGACATGTCCATGCCCATCATGCTCTCCATCATGGACATCATCGACTGCATCATGGACATGTGATCTGCCTCGTCACTGCCTTCCATCTGCATGCCGCCCATGTCGGCTGGAGAGTCGGTCGCTTCAGGCGTCGCCTCAGCTTGTCCGGCATGATGGGCGGCATGGTCAACCGTCGGCGTCACAGGGGATTCCTGTGCGCTGCTCACGGTCATGGGAAGTACGAGCAGAAGCCCGAGAACACAGAGAAGTCCGAGTTTTATTTTCATCGCTAACCTCGTCTTGAAGAATACTGTCAGAGGAGTATATGAGAGAGCATCCCTGAGCACATCGCGAGAATGGCGTGCTGTCACCCCGCTATTTGGCGGGTGCGCTTAGGGTCTCAAATAGGCAAAACAGCCTACGCTGAACCCGCTAATCGCACGTGGTGCGACCGCGAACTCCTGATTTATAGTCCAATGCGTGTCAGGAGGTTGAAATGCGGCTTAAAAGAAAGCATACGCACGCTGTCAGGCACTCATCTTTGTCGCGGCGGTTACTCTATCTTTCCATGCGAATTTTACTGGCAGCCATCTTGGGTGTTCTGGCATACCAGCTCGCCTCGACCCCGCTCGCCCGTGGAGATCAGCATATTGCGCTGACGATGGACATGGGCGGCTACGATACTTCGGTTATTCATGCTCAAATTGGGCAGAATACCACCATTCACCTGACGAGCCTTGACCATGCCAATCATCCCGATGGGGGCGGTCAGCATCAGTTTGCCGTGGATGCGCTGGGGATCGATATCATCGCTCCGCCCCTTGGAAGTGAGGCATTCAGCTTCACATTCGAAACGCCCGGTGTTTACACCTATTACTGTGACACCTGTTGTGGCGGGCGCAGCAGTCCAACGATGCAGGGAACACTGGTCGTGGCCAGCTAAGCGTGTGTTTACAGGCGCTGACTGTTTGCCAACGCCTGGTGCCACGCACCTGCCCTTGCCTGTAGGGCGAGGAGTATGTAGCCAAAATTTCATAAGCTAGGTTTCAAGGTGTATCCCCAAACTCAGGCACTGGGCGCGCTTCAGCATCAGCTTGTGCGGCAGCAATGCCGTTCTGACGAATATCCTCAAGCAGCCAGTTCATCTCCGCGATTTCACGACGCTGCGCCTCGATAATCTGATCAGCAAGTTCCTTGACGCGAACATCCTCGATTTGCGCACGTTCGCTGGTCAGGATAGCGATGGAGTGATGTGGAATCATGGCACTCATATAGGCGGAGTCGCCAACCGTGATTTGGCTGCGAACCAGCCACAGCGCGATCAGAAAAACGATGACACTACCGACATAGATCGCAATATTGAGTCGCTTGTTACTGAACATCTTCCGCATGAAACTGAGCATGATTACCGCCATCGTCGCGCCCATCAGCAGTGTCATAAACAAGCGCGTCTCGCTCCAGCGAACATCTGACAGTTCGTAGGTATTCAGGTACATTACGCCGTACATCACAATCATCGAGGTGAGGATCATCGCTCCAAAGCGAAGATAACCCGAACGCTTATCCTGGTTCATCACATGCCTTTCCGAACTCATAGATGAGTATAAGAACAGGTCGAGTAGATGCTGAGATTAGCGAGCGGTTAAGGATTGCAGCATGGGGGATCGAGCAAGCATCTTGCTGTTGAGCGGTCTTTCTTTGCGAAAGACCGCTCAAGAGTATAACAAAAATAGTTAAGCGACACAGACAATCTATGTCGCTTCGGGCAAGCTACTGATTTTCGTGCGCCGCAATCAATTCTTCGTAGCTGTTGATTTCCCCTGTCTGGGCAGTGATGATGGCTTGTGCTAAAGCGCGTAGTTCCGCGTGTCCAGTTTGATCCGCATCGCGTTCCAGTAGACGCTCAGACATATGCACCGCATCGTCATGATGATCGACCATTGCCTCGAACCATGCGACCTCGTAGTCAGCGCCTTCCAGACGGTTGAAACCGGCGAACATCCCCATCATCAATGCGGGGTCGGTCGCAGGCATCCCCGCCATGTTCATCCCGCCATGATCCATATCCCCCATCTCATCACCCATCATGTCTGCCATGGATACGGGGGCATAGTCAATGTTGTACCAGTCTAGCAGCCATGCCTGCATCTGCTCAATCTCCGGCTGCTGAGCATCAACAACGGACTGACAGACTTCGGTGAGCGAATCGGAAACATCCGTGCGCACCAAACAATCGAGCGCCATGTCAATCGCCATCTGATGATGATCAATCATGCCTTCCATATACCGCACTTCCGCCCGCCCAATACGTCCTTCAACCGGTGCATCGGCAGATACTAAGGAGGGGACAATGGTCAAAATGGCGAATAGAAGCGCCGTTACCGTCAAGGTATGTTTCATCTGAATACTCCCTGTTAGCTTGTTCACCCGAAGTATCAGTGATATTTGTCATGTTTTTTACCCGCCAAATCGCCTGTTTTTGGCATAGATTTGCCCCGCCAAATGGCGGATGCACAGCGGAAGGGGAGTATCAAAATAGATACTCACCTTTTCGCCAGATTGCCGTCATCCCTATCGAGATTCGGACTCTTTTCGTGCAGCACGGGGCTTTCACGCCATTTAGCGCGTTCGTAAGCCAAATCATTGCCCTATGATGACGGTGTATTGTAACGACCGGCTACTAGATAGGAATGGAAAACGATGAGTAGTTCATCCAACCATCGCACTGAGCATCCACACGATGGGCATGGAGCGCATCCTGATCATTCCACCGCACATCACGTTGCTGAACAGACCGTCGATCATGCCGCTCATGATCCCAATTACCGCGCGAATGAAATCCTTGAACCGCAGCCCGCTGTTCCGATAATGGACAGCGCGCAGCACCCCGATCACACCAGCATGGGACACGATCACCATACCATGGAGCATGGCGGACACCACGAGCATGCGGGTCACGGGGTGATGCACGAGGGGCACGCGAAGCTGATGCGCAACCGCTTCTTCGTGGTGCTGCCGCTGACCATCATCGTCGTGCTGTATTCGCCGATGGTGCAAGCATGGTTGGGTTTCTCGATGCCAGAATTTCCCGGCAGTAGCCTGATCGCTCCGGTGCTGGGATCCTTCATCTTCTTCTATGGCGGCTTGCCGTTCCTGAGCATGGCACGGCAGGAACTCGCGCAGCGGCAGCCCGGCATGATGACGCTGATTTCCGTTGCCATCATCGCCGCTTATCTCTACAGCGTGGCGATCTTCTTGTTCCCACCCGCCGCCCCGCCAACGATGCCGGGCATGGCGGTGACACCACCGATGATGGACTTCTTCTGGGAACTATCAACCCTGATCGCCGTGATGCTGCTCGGCCATTGGATCGAACTGCGCAGCGTGGGTCAAGCGCAGGGCGCTCTCCGTGAACTGGCGAAGCTCCTGCCCGATACCGCCGAACGCCTGCTCCCCTCCGGCGAGACAGAAACGGTTGAAGTAGCTCAACTTCGGGTGGGCGACCGCCTGCTCATTCGTCCCGGCGCGAGCATTCCCGCCGACGGCGTCGTTGTGGTCGGAGAAAGCAGCGTCAACGAGGCGATGATCACCGGGGAAAGCCGCCCGGTCCATAAGCACCCCGGTGAATCGGTGATCGGCGGCACGGTCAACGGCTCAGGATCACTGCGGGTTGAAGTGCGGCAGGTAGGCGAAGGAACGGCGCTGGCGGGCATCATGCGCTTAGTCGAGGACGCGCAGAAAAGTCAGTCGCGGGCGCAAACCCTCGCTCAGCGTGCCGCTTTCTGGCTGACCATCATCGCGTTGGCGGCGGGCGCACTCACTTTGGTTGGGTGGTTACTCTTCACCGGTAGCCTCTCGGAAGCGGTCAAGAACATGGTCACAGTGCTGGTGATCGCCTGCCCGCACGCGCTCGGTCTGGCGGTGCCGCTGGTCGTCGCGATCTCGACCACGCTATCGGCGCGAAACGGACTGCTGGTGCGCCAGCGCCTCGCACTAGAGAGCGCCAAAGACCTGAATACCATCATCTTCGACAAGACTGGGACGCTCACAAAGGGTGAGCAGGGTGTTGTGCGGGTCGCAGTGAATGGAATCGCTGAGGATGATGCCCTGCGCATCGCTGCCGGGTTGGAAGGTGACAGTGAACATATCATTGCCCAAGCCGTGCGTGGATACGTGCAGGAACATGAACTTACTCCCGCCGCTGTCACCCGCTTCGAGAGCCTTGCCGGGCGAGGGGTCAAAGCGGTTGTCGATGGGATGACTTACTACATCGGCGGGCCACGCCTGCTCGAACAACTGAACTTGAGCGTGCCGCCCGGGTTGAAAGCCGACAAAACGCAAGCCGAGGACGCCGGACAATCGGTTATCTACCTCACGACGGATAGCGAAGTGGTCGCGCTGTTCGCCATTGCCGACGTGATCCGCGAGGAGAGCCGCGCAGCGGTGCGCCAACTGCACGATCTCGGTCTGAAGGTCGCGATGCTCACCGGGGACAGTGAGCCAGTCGCCCGTGCTGTCGCCCAAGAACTCAACATCGATACGTTTTTCGCTCAGGTGCTGCCCGAACACAAAGCCGACAAGGTGCGCGAACTGCAGCGCGGCGGTATTAAGGTGGCGATGGTCGGCGATGGTGTGAATGATGCGCCCGCGCTCGTCACCGCCGATGTCGGGATCGCCATCGGTGCCGGAACCGATGTCGCGATTGAAAGCGCCGGGATCATCCTCGTGCGCTCCAATCCGCTGGACATTGTGAAAATCGTTCGGCTCAGCCGGGCGACTTACGGCAAGATGATCCAAAACCTGATCTGGGCGACGGGCTACAATGTCATCGCCATTCCGCTGGCGATGGGGGTGCTCGCGCCGTTCGGCATCACACTCGACCCGGCGATCGGCGCGGTGTTCATGTCCGTGAGTACCATCGTGGTTGCGTTCAACGCACAGCTTTTGCGCCGCCTCGACCTCAATGCGGCCTAGCGTGCAGCAACAAAAAGCCCTTGTCATTCAACAAGGGCTTTTGCTTCTGAAATGCGCTTGTACCTTATGCTTCGGTGGGCGCGTATTCGATGGCGGTTAGCGCCTGTTCGATGGTTGCCCACGATGCGGGCTGATTCCACTGCACGGTGACCAACTGGGCCGGTTTGTTGATGTCCAGCACTTCGACACCGGGAATAGTCTCAAGTTCGCCGCGCACCGTGCTGACGCAGCCATTGCACGTCATATTCGGCACTTTGAAGGTCTTCTTTTCCACGATTTCGTCTCCTGATAGCCTACTTCGCTCTAAGCCTAACCCTTCCCGTGGCCCGCAACACACGCCATTTGGCGGTATTTTGGCATTTAAGTTCAGCACTATAATGAATGTAAGCCAAGTTACAGAGAGAATTCATGATGCGTGTGCTGCTCGCGGAAGATCATAAAATCGTTCGTCAGGGAACGCGCATGTTTTTGGAGAGCGTGGGCGTCGAGGTAATCGGCGAGGCGACGACGGGTGTAGAAGCGGTTCAATTGGCGCGTGAACTGCAACCCGATGTGGTGGTAATGGATATTCACATGCCGGAACTCACGGGCGTAGAAGCGACACGGCGTATCCGTCATGACAACCCTGAAGCGCGCGTTCTCGTGTTGACAGCGTACGACGATCCCCCCTACGTCCATGCGCTGCTCGACGCAGGCGCGGATGGCTATGTGTTGAAGACCGCTGAGTTTTCGCAGCTCTATCGGGCGCTGCAAGAGGTCGCCGTCGGTCACACCGCCTTTGATGCGGATGTCATGGCGAAAGCGGCACGGCACGCCCAAGAGTCAGCGGTGCTGGTGGAGGGGCTGACCAACCGTGAGCTCGAAATCCTAGGGTTTGCCGCCCGGGGCTTGACGAATAAGGAAATTGGCAAAGTCCTGTTCATTTCTGATCGCACCGTGCAGGGACATCTCCAAAACGTCTATCAAAAGCTGGGCGTGAGCACACGTACTGAAGCGGTCACCGCGGGCTTATCACGCGGCATCATTGCGCTGACCGATGGATCGTAGAGATGAACGTATGAAGATCAGCCCAAAGCGACTGCTGGCAGGATCGCTGTTGCTCAATGTGTGGTTCTTTACACAAGTCTTGCGTCCGCTGCAACGGTTATTAAAGCGTACAGCAAAGCTTGCCGCTGGCGATATGTCCGCGCTTGAGCAGTCCTGTGGGGGAATCTCGACAATCGGCGAATTGAGGTACACGATGGCCAGTATGGTAGGACATGTGCAGCGTGCACAGGCAGAAGGATTGACCTATCGTCATGCCCTGACGGATGGACAGGAGGCGGAGCGCACACGGATCGCGCACGAACTCCATGATGATACCGTCCAGTCGCTGGTCGCCATCGCGCAAAGCATTGAACTCGGACTGAACTGGCTGGAGACCGATCCTCAACGTGCGAAAACGCTGCTGAGTGGTGCCCGTACGCAAGCGGTCGAAAACGTCGAGAACCTGCGCCGACTGATCGCTGATCTGCGCCCACCCGCACTAGAAGAGCTCGGCATTGCCCCCGCGATGCAGCTTTTAGCAGCGCAAAACAAGAACGTTCAGACGCGAGTCGGCATCACTGGTCATGCACGCCGGATTGGCGAATCGCAGGAACTCACGTTGTTTCGCGTGGCGCAGGAAGCGACCCGGAACGCGCAGCGGCACGGGAGCGCACATCAAATTACGCTTGAATTGGACTTTCATGCAAACGATGTTCATCTTACAATCACCGACGATGGTCTAGGTTTCGCCCCTCCCCCTGATCTGGATTGTCTGGCGCAAAGACAGAAGTTTGGTCTGCTGGGGATGAAGGAGCGCGTCGAGCAGCTGCAAGGCACGCTGCGCATCTCAAGTGAACCGGGCAAAGGCACGGTTGTTCATGTGACGCTGCCTCTCGACCCGATTGTCCAGCCGACAGAAAAGGTGCGCGATCCTGTGTGTGGTGCGACCATTGAGCCCGATCAAGCTTATGGTAGTTTGGTCTCCGGAGAAATCCGGTATTACTTCTGCTGCCCCGTCTGTCAGGGAGCGTTTCAATCTCAGCCAAGTCTGTACATCAAAACCACGTCCGCAGGAAAATCAATGGGTTGACGTTCAAAGAAGGCGCGGTGTTCGCCGCGCTTGGCTATCCGCTGAAACCCGAGAACCAGAGGTCGAAGATAGTTGCTGGTGCGTAGAGATGAACGTTTAGTCCAGCAATCAACACCAAACGCAGGAACGATTGACTTTTGAGCACGCGCTGCGCGCCGTGTCGGTAGGCATCGTTCCAACCTTCGACCGTTCAATCTGCTGCATAAGCATTCCTCACTTGTACTAAAACTTCCCCTAAAGCAATCACATGACGGCATACTGACGGGTTGTCGCTGTATTCACAACAAGCACTGAATGAAGCGCAGCATCAGCGAATTCTCACTTCCGATCATTCGCATCGGTTTCACCTACTTTGCATATGAACCCCATTCTAAGGAATTCCTTTCCGAGTTTGAAATCATACTCGCGGTGTTTCCGAATTGTCCCGACAAAATGGGGACTTTTATACCTTCTTGGACTTGAACAAAGGGAATACATTGGAACCATACCGACGATCAAAGAAATCAAAGCTTTTCTATAGGGGGTCATATGAATCTCACAGATCGTGAACTTTGGACTTTAATTCATGGAATGGGGTTCGGCGCGCTGTTCCTGCTGGCGTTTGCTGGCGGCTTCGCCGGGCTTTACAGCCTGCGCCCGCAGTTTGTCACGCCGGATGGCATTACAGAACGTGTCCGTCGCCTGCGCTGGGGCACAATCCTCATGGCAGTATGCGTTTGGTTAACCGTCATCGTTGGTACCTACATTGTGTACCCGTGGTACCGCGCTGCACCGCCGGAGACGATTGACCGCACCGTCCAGTCCGAAGAACTCTCGCAGTATCCGCGCTATTGGCTGCTTGCCAGCGAAGAAACCGCTGAATATCATGAATTTGGAATGGAATGGAAAGAGCACGTAGCGTGGATTTCGCCGCTGCTCGCTACCGTCGTCGCCTATGGCATTTTCAAATATGGCAGTGAACTGGCGGCTAGCAAGCGTGCACGCAATATCATGATCGCGTTGTTCCTCCTGTCGTTCGCTGTTGCCGGGATCGCCGGAGTGCTGGGCGCTTTGATCACCAAAGCCTCACCGCTCACATAGATCACCTACTCGTATACCAACCTTACTTGATAGAGGAGAACTCGGATCATGGCAACGCAAACCACGAAGTTTCAGCAGGCAGTACAAAGTAGTGTGGAGACAACCAGCATCAGCGTCGCAGATCGGGCAGTCGGTGCCGCGATGATCGCGAGCGGTGTCGGTTCACTGGTACTCGGAATCGCGATCGTTGCTGCGGAAGCAAATGCGGGGATCAAGAGCTTCCTCGCGTGGAACAGCGGCGTTGGGCCCTTGAGCGGAAAGACCGGTGTATCGGTCATCGCGTTTATCATCAGTTGGGTGGCGCTGCACTTCTTCTTCCAGCGCAAGGCAGTCAGCCTAACCACCTCGTTCATCATCACGGTAGTGCTGGTGGTACTCGGATTGCTGCTCAGTTACCCGCCCGTATTCCAAGCTTTTGCGGGGTAATGCGGCTCACAAGCACATCTCAATAGCGTAAAGAGCTTACCTGCGGTAGGCTCTTTACAGTTTACGGGATCAGCCCCTGTGTACGAAACTTTACACGAATTCTTTCGCATTAACCGTCCTATAGTCCTGTTTCTTTATGGACTGACATTCTTCGTGACGGGATTTGCGATTTTTCTTCAGTCTCGCCGCCGCAGTCGTTTGCGACTGGCGCGCGATCTGTACTGGCTGGCTGCCTTCGGAATCTTGCATGGCGTTCACGAATGGGGAGCCATGTTTATTCCAATCCAAGCCGCATATACACCGCGCGTGTTGATCGATTTGTTGCAAACTATTCAGGTGACGCTGCTGGCGCTATCTTTCTTCTGTTTAATGATGTTTGGCGCGTTCACACTGGAACGACGCTATCCATCGCTGAAGAAACTTGTCATCATCATCGGCATAATCTGGGGAGTAGGTTTCTGGTTAGCGTACTACTCCCAACCCACCATTATCGATTGGCACAACACATCGAATATTTGGGCGCGTTATCTTTTGGGGCTGCCTGGAAGTTTGCTGGCGGCTTATGGCTTACAATATCAAGCCCAAACGAATATAGCCCCACTAAAAGTTCAATTTATCTATCAGACGCTCCGGATTGCGGGGGGAGCATTACTCGCGTATGCCGTACTTGGGGGATTAATCGTACCTCGGGCCGATTTTTTTCCTGCTAATGTCCTAAACTACCCGTTGTTTGACGATGTGGTTGGCATCCCTGTTCAAGTTTTACGCTCATTCATCGGACTGCTTCTCGCTTTCTCGATTATTCGTGCTCTGGAAATTTTCGAAATTGAGCTTGACCATTTTATTGAGGGCATGGAAATTGAGCACGTTCAAGCGGCAGAGCGCGAACGCATCGGTCAGGAAATTCATGATGGCGCGATCCAAGGGGTCTACTCGGCAAGTTTGATTCTAGAATCGATGCAACCCTTGATGGAGGCAGGAACAGAGGCATCTCGCCGCCTTGAGCAAGCTAAAAATGTTCTGAACGCGGTGAATACTGATTTACGTAGCTATATGATCTCGCTGCGAACTGTATCGCCGCCCGATCCACTCGTGCCAAGCTTGCAAACCCTCATCACAAACCCGCGCTTCCGCGGTTTACTCGACATCGACCTCGTTTGTGATATCGAACCGAACTTCAAACCGATACAGACTCATCACATTCTGTCCATTGTGCAGGAAAGTCTGTCGAATACGCTGCGACATGCCCGTGCACGGCATGTCAAAGTCACAGTTCGGCGCGAAAACAGCATGATCGTTATTCTCATTGAGGACAATGGTCGAGGCTTTGCCATCGATGAGGTACCAGCAGGTTACGGACTGCGTTCCATCCGGGATCGAGCACGCCTGCTGGGTGGACAGCTCGATATCACAAGCAGTCCGGGAAAGGGCACAAATGTGATGCTCGTCTTACCAGAAGAGAAATCCTTATGAATGAACCTTTAACGCTGATTCTAGCAGATGATCATGAAGTCGTTCGACTGGGGCTGCGGATGCTGCTTGAACAGATCCCGGACACGAAAATAGTAGCCGAAGCCGGAACCGCGGAAGATGTCATCCGGTTGTGTGACCTCCACCATCCAAGAGTGGTCATCATGGACATCCGTATGCCTCCCGGCAGCAGCGGAATCGATGCCTGCCGAACCATCATGGAGCGCTTGCCGGAGACACAAGTTATCATGCTCACTTCGTATGCCGACGATGCGCTGATTGCCGATGCAATTCGGGCGGGTGCAGTCGGCTATGTCCTCAAGCAAGGCGGCACAGGCGATCTCGTCAGAGCCCTAGACGCGGTTCGAGAAGGAGCTGCCTTGCTTGATCCAGCCGTCACTCGTCGGGTTCTTGCCATGATGCGGAATCACGGCGAGTCAAAGCCTGATGCCTTTAAGGATTTTACGGAACGCGAACTGGATGTACTGAAACTGCTGGCAGAGGGTAAGAGCAATGCTGAAATTGCTCAAGTGCTGGTGCTGAGCGACAAAACAGTACGCAACCATATCAGTGTGATCCTCGACAAGCTGCACGTTAACAATCGCGTCGAAGCTGCCGCTTACGCGATCAAACACAACATCGCAACGTATCGATCCTAGTTTTGTGATGAGAAGCTTTATTCTCAAACGAACACATCTGTCCCCTGCCGTCCCAAGAATTCAGATTGGGCTATTTATTTAATCGGGTTGCTTTTGCGACCCTGTTCTTTTGTCTCAGCTCAAGAAGCTCGATCTCGCTGCTCTTTCCACTGTTTTCGGGTGCGACTTCATTCGCAAGGTAGCACATCAGCCCACCAGCAAAGCCGGTCGATGCGGTGCATCGCTGCGGCTTCGACTCGGAGGGCGGTTTGGGCTTGTGCCGCTTCGCTCAACCGCCCTCCGGTCGCCCTTCGGGTGCTGGTAAGCACCCAGATGTGCTACAGAGATTTGCGAAAGTCGCACCTTACCAAAAATACAGCGGTATATCGAGCAGACGGAAGCTTCGTGCTTAGGCTGCGCCGGATCGAAAGGACGGCGCTGTAAAACTGCCCGGCGTATAACGCCGACGAACTCCTACAGATGCTCGCGCTGCACTGACTGTATCAAACGCTCCCGAACAAATCGGTTCGGATACCGTACACCGTCGTGGATGGGACAGCGAGCGCCTTCGGCGCAGACAAGAAGCTGTTCTACTGGAAGGGTCAACGCTTTGTCTCGGCCACATGGCAGGATGGAGCGCATCCAGGCGGCAATCTCCGGTGATGGGCGAACCCAACGGATTACTCTCCGCGCTTCTTCTCAGCTTCTAGGGCTGAGAGGTGGCGCGTTTTTTATTTCCCGACCTGATGCACTTCTGTGGAAGGTGCTGATGAACATTCAAACGACTACGCACTTGATGATCGCGGGCAACCGCTACGCGACTCGCGAGATGCTCGACTATGCCCGCCGCGCCGTCCAGCGCGCCCACCAACTCGGTTGGACGATCGTTGTTGGCGACAATCCGAAAGGCGTAGATATGGCAGTTGTGGAAGAATGCCGCCGCCTCAAAGCGAAGGTGATCGTCGCGGGGATCGCCAACTTCCCGCGCAACTACGGCTGCAAGCATGGATCGTATATCAAGGTCACGCGCGATTTGTACCGCGTGTCAGGCGGCAATCTGCTTGGTGGCTACACGGCACGCGACCGCTGGATGGTGGACAACGCGCAGCGATGCTTATTCGTGTGGAATGGCGACAGTC
>CALBRY010000595.1 GCA_937927665.1 uncultured Chloroflexota bacterium | reverse complement strand
GCGAGCGGATCACCCCCTCTCTGCCAGCGGAGAGGGGGCGGGGGGTGAGGGCGCTTTTGCTTGCTCCCTACAGATTAATCATGTGTCCTTCCAACCCGTGCGCCGCTTCTTTGATCGCTTCGCTCAAGGTTGGGTGAGAATGCACGTTGCGCCCGATTTCGTGCGGGGTCAATTCCGCCATGCGCGCCAATGTGAGTTCCGGCAGCAGTTCGGTCACATCCGGTCCGATCATGTGTGCGCCCAGAATTTCGCCGTATTTCTTATCGCTGATCAGCTTGACGAAACCACTGGGATCGCCCAAGCCGTGCGCTTTCGCGTTCGCCTGAAACGGAAACTTGGCGACGTTGACATCGTAGCCTTTTTCGCGCGCCTGCTTTTCGGTGTAGCCGAAGCTCGCCACTTGCGGCTGGCAGTAGGTCGCACGCGGCAGCATATCATATTCGAGTTCAATCGTTGGCGCTCCGGCGATCGCTTCCGCCGCGATGATACCCATCGCCTCCGCGACATGTGCCAGCATCAATTTCGCCGTCACATCCCCGATCGCGTAAATGTGCGGGACGCTCGTCCGCATATGCCCGTCAATTTCGACCGCGCCGCGTTCCGTCAATTTGACGCCGGTTTTTTCCAACCCGTAACCTTCGGTGCGCGGCTTAAACCCGATCGCCTGCATCACTTTATCGGCTTGCAGCACTTCTTGCGCGCCATCCGCTTTCGTCACGGTCACGCGCACGCCTGAGCCGGTATCCTCGATCTTATCGACGCGCGTCTGAGTCATCACCTTGACGCCCATCTTTTTATAGTGCTTCGCCAATTCCGCCGAAACTTCTTCATCTTCCAGCGGCAGCAGACGATCCAAGAATTCGACAATCGTCACATCGACGCCGTAATTCTTGTGTACATACGCGAACTCAACGCCGATTGCCCCTGCCCCTGCGATAATGATCGACTTGGGGAGCGCTTCTTCCATGATTTGTTCTTCGTACGTGACCACACGTTCGCTCAACTGCGTACCGGGGATCAAGCGAGTCGTCGCGCCGGGGGCGAGGATGCAGTTTTTGAAGGTCAGCGTTTCGGTCGCGCCGCTGTTGAGCGTGACATCAATCGTATTGGCGTCGGTGAACGTCCCCCATCCATCGTACTCGTCAATCTTGTTCTTCTTCATCAGGAAGTGGACACCCTTCACGCGACCATCGGCAACCTGACGACTGCGCTTGAATGCCACCCCATAATCGAACTGCACTTCGCCGCTGAACTTGATGCCGAATTTGTCCGCTTCGTCGCGGACGATATGCGTGAGTTCGGCATTCCGCAAAAGCGCCTTACTGGGAATGCAGCCGACATTCAGGCACACGCCGCCCCAGTATTTCTTCTCGATAATCGCGGTCTTTAGCCCCAACTGGCTGGCACGGATTGCCGCGACATAGCCGCCGGGTCCTGCCCCGACCACGACCACATCGTATGCTTTCGCCATGCGGATTTCTCCTAATTGTCTCGTTGATGAGCGATCATTGTACTCCCATCATCCGACGCGTTCAAACCTGCTTTGTTCGCGCACGCCCCCTGTTAATATCGGTCATGGCGGAAACAGCGGCGGCAGCGTCGGGATCAGTGGGATCAACGTCGGCAGCGGCGGAATCAGAGTCGGTAAAGGTGGGATCAACGTGGGCAGTATGGGCGGCAGTGTCGGAAGCGACGGAATCAAAGTCGGTAAGGGTGCGATCAACGTCGGCACGATCGGCGGCAGCGCGGTGATCACGGCGGGCACGCTCGTGAGAATCGGATCGCTCACATCCTCCAGCGCCTCCAATTCGAGCAAATTCTCAAGATCCCCCACCTGAATCGACTCGATCACCGTATCGAGTACTGCATCCGTGAGCGGAGCGGCGGGTTCGATCACCGTATCGAGCAGATCAAGCGGCAGTGCGACAAGATTTTCTTGTTCATAGGCAGCGGGCAAACCGGGAGCAGCAATAGGCTCAAGATCATCATTCATCGGAATCGAAATCTGCGATCCTGCCGGAGCGATGCTCTCACCGTAAGCCGTCCGCACATACACAACACCTTCCAGCGTGCGGATCGTCATCGCATCCCCCGCGACCGCCTGCACAAAGATCGTCGATCCGAGCACCAAATCAACGCCGTTGATCGTCAGCGCAGCCCGCCGCGCGCCTTCTGGCGATTGGATCAACATGCCATCAAGCGGTGCGCCGCTGCATGTGATCCGCCCGATCTGCGTTTCCAAGCGAAACGTTTGACCGTAGCGCGCATCCGTGCCATCGAGCAGCGGTGTTAATTCCGTATCGCCAAACGCCGCAAACGTAACATTTTGACCGGGAAGGACATCGGGCAGATTCGCTTGAACGCGCAAAAGCGCGACACCCCATTCTTCGCGCACTTGATCGAGCGGACTGAGTTTGAGTGAGGCGATCCGCTCAATGCCGATGCTCTCCCCCACATCGAATGAGAATTGCGATTCGGTTTCACGCGGGGTCACATCAACGCGGAAACTTGCATGGCACACTTGATTACGCGCCACACCACCGCATACAGCGGCGATTTCGGCAAGCGCGGCATGCACAAACGCCGGACACGTCTCCGCGTTCTGCTGCCCCACCGCCGTCGATAAGCCTACAAACAGAAGCAAGAATAGGAGGGATCGAGTCATAATTCCCTTCAAGATGAACAAAACGGGGCGCATCCTCGCGCCCCGTCCTACTTCTCGACTGGTGAGCTTATGTGCCGACTGCCGCAGTCAGATTAAAGAAGTTATTGCCCTCATTCACTTCACCGACGAGGTTGTTCACGTCAACGGCGCAGTTTGCGGTTGTGTTCGCACCACCGCCGCTGTCCAACCGTGCCGTGATCGCCACATCGATTTGACCATTCGGTCCGATATTTCCCGTCTCCGCGCCGAAAATTTGATTCTGCGGCGTAAAGTTACACGCGACAGTCACATTCGGCAGGTTTACGCCGGAGCCGTTCCCCACGGTGACGAAAATCTGGAATGCCTGCCCTTGCACCAAAGCACGATCAAAGCGCACATTACCGATGATCGCATCGGGTAAGCCGGTGGCGGGTGCGCTCGTCGGTACTGCTGTCGGTTGAACAACAGGCGGCGCGGGCGGCGCGATGCGCGGCAGTCCGCTGGTATCGCCCGTCACGTTGATCACGCTCGGCGCGACAAAACCTTCGCGTCCATCCGCAAGGCGGATGCGCCACCAACCCGATCCGGTGCTGCTGATGCCGATCACATCGACGGTTTGCCCCGGTTGGAGCGATGTCACTACCGAATAACTGGTAGTGTCTCCCGTGCGAACATTGCCGTTGACGACAGCGGTTCCGATTGGCGCGCCAGCAGCGGGCGGGCTGATTTGCCCCGGGTCTTGCGTGACGACGACCGGAGGAACAGCCGTTTGTACGATGACTGTTTCAGGCGTCACGAACGGCGGCAGCACATTTTCGACGCGCAGCGGGCTGACAACGGTTACGACATTTCCCGCCGCTGTGGCGACGGTCAGACGAAGCGAGTACAACCCGTCATCGTAGATCGTCGTATCCCACACACCCAGAACGCCATCGAATACCGAAGCGCTGCTTCCCATCGAAATCGGCAGCCAGATTTCTTCAAACGTAACCGTCGGATCAATCGGAATGATGAGCGGCGTTACTTCCAAGAAGTAGCTGGTCATCCCTTCCAGCGCGGCACTCCCGCGAATCTCAAATTCACCGCGCAGTGTATAAACGGGCGGCGGATAGCTGATCGTGGCGAGTGGGTTTTCGGTACCGGGAACAGGTGAAATCCCCTGAAAGGCAGCGGTTGTTGCGACAATAGCGATCAAAACAAGTAAGAGTCCAAGTCGCTTGAGCATTGGGAGAATCTCCTCATGGTTGAGTACGAGATTCAGCCTATGTCAAAAAGGGCAGTTCCGCAAATGCCTGATCTGCCCCTTTGCTCTCCACCAAACCGCTTATTTCCAGCCTTCCAACCGTGTCTTGAGCGCAGCAAGAAATGCGTCCCCCTGTGCGCCATCGACCACACGGTGATCAAACGTCAGGGAGACGTAGACACACGGGCGAATCGCGATCATGTCGTCGATCACTTTGACCCGCTTCTCCATCATGCCCACACCCATGATGCCCACCTGCGGCTGGTTGATGATCGGCATCGCGAACAGACTGCCGCTCACGCCGTGATTCGTGATGCTGAACGTTCCGCCCTGCACTTCATCCGGCTTAAGCTGTTTATTCCGTGCCCGTGTTGATAGGTCATTCACCGAACGCGCCAAACCGAGCAGATTCAAATCCTGCGCGTGCTTGATCACCGGAACGATCAAGCCGTTGTCAATCGCCACCGCGATCCCGATGTTATAGCTGTACAGGCGATAAATCCCCTCGTCCGTCCAGCGTGCATTCAAATTCGGCACAGCGCGGAGCGCCTCCACTGCCGCCGCGACAAAATACGCGGTCAGCGTCAAATTCACGCCCTGCCGCTCGAATGCCGCTTTATTCTCCTGCCGGTGATTCAATACCGCCGTCAGATCGATTTCAAACACCGTCGTCACATGCGGCGACGTGCGGCGGCTCATCACCATATGATCGGCGATCGCGCGGCGCATGTTCGTGAGCGGCTCAAGTTCGCCTTCAAGTCCTGCCGGGATCGGCTCAACCGGATTCGATCGCGGCGGCGCACTCACCGGAGTTGGCGCGGGTGATTCATTTTCGTAATCAACCGTCGGCTTGAATAAATCGCCTGTGCCGGGGCGTTCCCACGGCGGCAGATCATCCGCTTGTGCGGCGGGTGCGCTTGCACCGCCCGATTCAAGGTATGCCTCGATATCTTTCTTCGTCACGCGACCATCGCGCCCCGTCCCCGTCACGCGAGACAAATCGATCTTGTGCTCCGCCACCATGCGCGCCACAACCGGCGTGACATGTCCCGTATACGCCGCTTGTGAACCATTTCCGCTGGCTGCCGGAGTCGAGACTGTTGCGGCGGGTGTGTGATGCGTGTCATGCTGCGGTGCGGCGGGTACATCGCCGATGTTCTCCCCCGGCTGACCGATCACGGCAAGCAGCGTCCCCCGCTCGACCGTTTGCCCTTCGGGGACATAAATTTTCAGGAGGATTCCGCCCGCGCTTGCCGGAACTTCGGTGTCTACTTTGTCGGTGCTGACTTCAAGCAGCGGCTCAAATTCTGCGACCGGATCGCCTTCACGCTTCAGCCATTTGCTGATCGTGCCTTCGACCACGCTTTCGCCCAATTGGGGCATGATCACCTGTGTCGGCATACGTGCCTCCTAATAGTCCGCCAACTCGCGGATAGCGGCAGCGATTTTGTCCGGGTTCGGCATGAAGTATTCTTGCATCGGGTGGCTGAACGGAACCGCCGGAACATCAAGCCCGGTCAAGCGGCGGATCGGCGCGTCAAGCAGTTCAAAGCCATCATCTGCAAGCACGGCGGCGATCTCCGCACCGTAGCCCATCGTGCGGTTATCCTCGTACACGATCAGCGCCTTACCCGTCTTTTTGACCGATGCCAGAATCGCACCTTTATCGACCGGGAGCAGCGTTCGCAAATCGATCACTTCGGCGTCGATACCTGCTTCGCGGGCGAGTTTGTCCGCCGCCATCGTCGCATAATGCGCCATCATGCCATAAGCGAATACGCTCAAATCGCGTCCTTCGCGTGCGATGCGTGCCGGACCGATCGGCACTGTGTAATCACCATCCGGCACATCTCCCTTGATCGCCCGGTAGCCCTTTTTCGGCTCAAGGAATAACACCGGATTCGGATCGCGCACCGCGCTTTTGAGCAGTCCTTTCGCATCCTTCGGCGTAGACGGCACGACGACTTTTAATCCCGGCACATGCGTAAAAAATGCCTCGATGCTCTGGCTGTGATACAAACCACCCGCGATCCCGCCGCCGTAGGGGGTGCGGATCACCATCGGCACGCGCCATTGACCATTCGAGCGGTAATAAAACTTCGCCGCCTCGTTTACGATTTGATTGAACGCCGGGTGAATAAAATCCGCGAACTGAATTTCACAGATCGGGCGCAAATCTGCCAGCGCC
>CALBRY010000594.1 GCA_937927665.1 uncultured Chloroflexota bacterium | reverse complement strand
CTCCCCTCCCCGAATTCGGAGAGGGGAGCAAGCAAAAGCACTCGCTAAAAGGGGTGCATGTGCAGTGTGTACCCCTGTCAGGGATGGGAAAGGCGTTAACGCAAAGGCGCAGAGGCGCAGAGACGCAAAGGGATCGGAAGGGGTGATTTACACCCCTCCCCCGACCCCACCCCGCTGGCGCAACTGAGGGGAGAAGAACAAGAGCATGATTCCGTATGCAGATTGATCAACTTGTGTACGCCTGTCAGGGGATGGGAAGGGCGTTAACGCAAAGGCGCAAAGGTGCAAGGGCGCGAAGTTGAGTCCATTGCGTGATGCTTCTTTCGTTCTCTTGGTTTTGAGGCGGCTGCCATCGGTAGAACCATGATCCGCGTTGCAGGTTATGCATCCAGTTCCTACAATGGGGTTTCCCAAAGCAGGAAGGAGCAGAGCCTATGATCGCCGAAGAAAAACTGCGTACCAAGCTCTCGGCGCTTTATGGCGAGCAACGCGCCGATGCGATTTACCAGCGGATTATCGAAGTGGTGAGGGGACGCAGTTTTGCGCCGCTTGACCGTTTAGCGCTGTCTGAACGGGATGCGATGATCATCGCGTATGGCAATCATGTGCAGCGGCACGGTGAACCCCCGCTGGAAACGCTCCATAAGGTGCTGCACGATCTGGCGCTTCCGGTATCGAGTTTGCATATCCTCCCGTTTTACCCGTACTCATCCGATGATGGTTTTTCGGTCATTGACTTTTACGCGGTCGATCCGGCGCTGGGCACATGGTCGGATATTCAGCGGTTGGCGGGCGATTATCGCTTGATGTTCGACGCGGTGTTTAATCATGTGTCGGCGCGGAGCGCGTGGTTTGCCGGATTTTTGCGCGCTGAAGCGCCGTACAGCGATTATTTCGTCACTGCGCCGCCCGATGCTGATTTATCGTTGGTGACGCGACCGCGCACGCATCCGGTTTTGACGCGGTTTGAGACTGCCAGCGGTGCGCGCTACGTGTGGACGACATTCAGCGCCGATCAGATTGATGTGAATGCCGCGAACCCCGATGTGCTGATCGAGTTGATCCGCGCGCTGTTGTTTTACATCGAACAGGGCGCGCAGTTTATCCGCTTGGATGCGATCGCGTTTTTGTGGAAGGAGATCGGCACGACATGTATTCATCTGCCGAATACGCATCGCGTCGTGCAGGTGTTCCGCGATGTGCTTGATCTGGTCGCGCCTGCCACGATTTTGATCACCGAAACGAATGTTCCGCATCACGAAAACCTGTCTTATTTTGGCGATGGCACAGACGAAGCGCAGATGGTGTATCAGTTCGCTCTGCCGCCGCTGATTTTTCATACGATGCGGACAGGGGATGCTTCCAGGCTGACCGAATGGGCGAAAACGATCGCGCGGGTGAGCGACCGCACCACCTATTTTAACTTCACCGCTTCGCATGACGGAATCGGCGTGCGTCCGGTGACGGGCATCCTGACCGATGAGGAGATCGGATCGCTGGTGCGGACGACGCTTGATCACGGCGGGCATGTTTCCATGAAAAGCAACCCGGACGGGACACAAAGCCCGTATGAGCTCAACATCACGTATTTTGATGCGATCACATCACCGCGCATCACCGCCGCGAAGCCTCAGATCGCCGTTGATCGCTTCATCGTCTCGCAAGCGATTATGCTGGCGATGATCGGCGTGCCGGGGATTTACTTACACAGCCTGCTGGGTTCGCGGAATTATCATGAAGGCGTGAAAGCGACCGGACATTACCGGACGATCAACCGCGAGAAGTTGAACGCTGATGCGCTCCTAGATGCGCTGGCAGCAGAGGGAACGATCCGGCGGGCTGTCTTTGCGCGTTACAAGCGACTGCTTGAAATCCGCACGGGCGATCCGGCGTTTCATCCGTTGGGCGGTCAAACGGTGCTTGATGTGCATCCTGAAGTATTCGCGCTTGAACGCACCGCACCCGATCAGCGCAGCCGGGTGATCGCGCTGAACAATGCGGGTGCGGCGCATTTAACGGTGATGCTGCCGGATTCGGCGGGCGGGGAATGGCTCGATCTGCTGTCTGATCAATCGTTCAGCGCCGATGTGCCGATTCCGCTTGAGCCGTATCAAATACGCTGGCTGAAGCAGGTCTAATTACCCGCCGAGCGCGTCCGTGTAGAACGTAATCACATGATCACGGTATGCGGCGGGATCGGCGCTGAATCCGCCCGTATGCCCAACATTGGGGACGATCCAGAGCGCGCCGCGATCGCCAACGATCGTTTGAAACTGCGTGTTGAACTCGATTTCGGCGGCGTCGTTTCCGGCGGTGATGAATAAAAAGCGTGCTGATTCTGCTGCCGTGACTGCTTCCCATAAGGGCGGCGCGGGCGGCGAATCACCGCTCAACAGCGCGACAAAAACATCACGCGCGCCCGTGGTGAAATTGCGGACGAGGGATCGATTGTTGGGGAGTGCTTGATACTCGCCGACGCTGCGAAATGTCGCGCCATCGGTGATGATCGCCGCGAGTTCGGGATAGGTTGAAACCGCGCCGAGCAGCACTTCACCGCCGAGCGACACGCCTAACCCGGCGATCTGGTTTACATCCGGCTGATCGTTCAAAAAGGCGACCGCCGCGCCGACATCGCGTGTGCCGTTCCAGCCCAAACGGTTGATCCGCCCGCCGCTTTCACCAAAGCCGCGTAAATCGAGCGCCAGCACACCGTATCCGTCCGCGTGGAGCATTTCCGCATAGGGGCGCATACTGGATCGACCACTGCCCGCACCGTGAATCAACACGACGGCGATTCCGTTTTGCGGCGGCGTGTACCATGCGGCGAGTGTGATCCCGTCGTCGGCAGTCAGCGTGACCTCCGTAAACCCTTCCGGTGGTTGACCCGATGCTGACGCATCCGGCGCGATCACGGCGATCGCGCTCGCCAGCGGCAGCCCGATATAGAGGAGGACAAGCACGACGAGGACGACGATCAGAAGGATTTTGAGAATGCGCCCGATTTTCACGATGAATGCCCTTTAGGGTTATCTGCTCCTAAGCCACAAATCGATCGGTTTTTCAACTTTCGGCGGCTGATAGGGGAAATCGATCCGCCGACCTTCGCCCGCCGATTGATACGCCGCGTAAATGATCCGCAGCACTTCTAAGCCATCTTCGCCCGTCTCGATGGGTTGTTCGATGCCTTTGACGACGTTGACAAAATGCTGCATTTCTTGCGGGAAGCCGTAATTCCATTCTTCTTCAAAGCCTGTGAACGTCCAGCCGGTGGTGGTATCGGCTTTTTCGACCGCGTAGCCGTAGCCAACTTTGCTGTGGGTGATCAAGGCGTTGCCGTGAATGAGATCGGCGCGGGTGTTGCCCTTGGTGCCGTAAATTTCGCAGCGGTCATCAATGCCGCCCGTCTTGCCCCAACTATTTTCGGCAACGGCGATCGCTCCGTTGGCGAATTCGATGGTGCATATGCTGTGATCTTCACCCTGCGTGCGATCCCCATGAACGAATGTGCCCAATGTCGCTTGAACGCTCTTGACGGGTGGACGGTTGAGTATCCAGCGGGCAAATTCGATGCTGTGGCAGCCCATATCGAGCAGCACGCCGCCGCCGGAAAGACTCACATCCCAGAACCACGGCATGTGCGGTCCGTCGTGTTCTTCGCTCTGCTTGACGAGAAAAACTTTGCCGAGCGCGCCTTCATCGACCAAGCGCTTGGCGCGGACGTATTTGGGCGCAAAGCACAACATTTCGCCGTAAACGAGTTTGACTCCGGCGGATTTGACGGCTGCAAGCATCCGCTCGGCTTCGTCAAAGGTGCGGGCGAAGGGTTTCTCGCACATGATGTGCTTGCCCGCTTGCGCCGCCGCCGTGACGACTTCCTCGTGTAAGTAGTTGGGAACGCCCACGGTTACGGCTTGAATATCGTCACGGGCGAGAAGCTGACGGTAATCCTCGTAAGCGTTGGGGATGCCGCGCGCGTCGGCAAACTGGCGCGCCTTGCCGGGTGTTTTGGAGGCGACCGCGACGACTTCCGCATCGGGGCAGTGCTTCAGCCCGTCCACATGAATATTGCCGATGAATCCGCTGCCGATCACGCCAACCCGTACTTTTTCCATCGCGGAGTCCTTTCAAAAAGAGAAAAACAATGAACCGCAGAAGTCATTTCGAGTTCATCGCATACGATGAACCTCCCCCTAACCCCCTCCACTTCGTAGAGGGGGGAAATCAAGGGATCGCTTCTGCGGTGAATCTTCTGTTTTACTGGCGCAGACTGCGCTGTCTGCCGTATACGACGATCAGCAGCAGCAGGATGACGCCGAACACGATCAACTGGTACGCCTGCTCTAACCCGGCGGCGCGAAGCAAGCTGTCGATCAGCGTGAGGACGAGCGCACCGGACATCGTGCCCCAGTAGCTCCCCTTGCCGCCGGAAAGCAGCGTTCCGCCGACGACTACCGCCGCGATGGACGGGAACAGGTAATTATTGCCAAGCTGCAAAAATACCGTCTGGGAAAAGCCGAGCAGGATAAAGCCGCCGAACCCCGCGAGTAAGCCGCTCAACATGTAGGTGAGGACGACGATCCACTGGACGCGCACACCGGAAAAACGGGCAACGGTGCGGTTCACGCCAATGGCGAATAACCGTTTGCCGTATGTGGTGCGTTCGAGCAAAATCCACATGCCGATGCCGACGATTGCCCATATGAAAATCACGCCGGGGATGCCGAGAACGAGCGGATTAGCGATCCATTCGCGCATCAAGGATGGGGTAGCGCCGATCATTTCGCCCTGTGTCAGCACGAGGATCGTCCCCTGTACGACGCCTGTCATGCCGAGCGTCATCACCAGCGGGGGAATCCGCAAGAGGGCGACGCCTAAGCCGTTGATCACGCCGATAACGATCCCCGCCGCGCATGAGGCAAGCAAGCCGAGCCAGATTAAGTTGTTATCGCCGCCTGTTAAGCGGAAGGTCAGGATCGCGCCCATCGTCACGACTGCGCCGACAGAAAGATCGATTCCTTCGCCGCCGCTGATGATTACGAGTGTTTGTCCGGCGGCGATGATCCCCAAAAATGCCGCCAAGCGCACGATATTCGTCGCCTGTGCCGGATTAACGAAATCCGGGTTGATCAGCCCGCCCGCGAAGAAGAGCAGCACGGCAAGGATCAGCGCGATCAGCGGCGGGGTGAGAGAAAGGCGAGCCTTCATCGCTTGATGATCCTCCTGAACAGTCGAATCACACCGGGAGCGGCAAGCGCCGCCAAGATCACCAGCGCGTTGACGAGCGTTTGTGACCATGTGGGGACTTCGGCAAAAAAGATGATGTTGCGGATCACGCCGAGGATGATCACGCCGATGACCTCGCCGATCACGTTGCCGCCGCCGCCGCGCAGCGCGATTCCGCCTAACACGACTGCGACGACAGAGTTGAGCGTCATATCGTCGCCGATGTTCGCTTGACCTGATCCGGTCGAAAGGGTGAGGGCGACCGCCGCCAATGCCGCGAACAATCCCGACCAGACATAGGTTGAGACGCGCACCATGCGGACAGGAACGCCTGTCGAGTATGCCGCGTCACTGCTGCTGCCGATGGCGAACAAATACTGCGCGTAACGGGTGGAGCGCAGCAGAATCCAGAACAGGATCAAGATGCCGATCACGTAAAAGGCGAGTGGAATATCGAGGGGGGTGGAGCGGTAAAACGTGACGAGATCACGGGGGAGTGATCCGCCGGGGCGCGGCAGGACTAGAAGGGCGACTCCCGAAAAGATAAAACTGGTGGCGTAGGTGGTGACGATGGGCTGGAGGCGCAGAAACGCAACCGAAAAGCCGTTTAGCGCACCGCCGAGGATGCCGATACCGCACGCCAGCGCGAACGCCAGCGCAATATCACCGCCGGTCGATTCAGGCGTAATCCATGTCACCAGCAGGGTGTTGATCATCGAGACCATCGTGCCGACGGAAAGATCAACACCGCCGCCGATCACGACAATCGCCTGACCGACGGCGAGGATCATGAGCGGCATCATCGTCCGCAAATTGTTGTTGATGATGCGGAGTTCAAACAGGTTATTTTGAAATGAATAGTTGATCGCCACGACGACGATCAACAGGATGAGCGAAATAACGTAAGTTTGGCGTGAAAAAAAGCGCTGAAGTCTCGTTCTAATGGCGTTCATGTGCTGTTCCCATGCTGGCGGCGACGAGATTCGCCCGTGTGAGATTTTCGCCGCTCAATTCGGCGCGAATGCTGCCTTCATGAAAGACCAACACGCGGCTGCACAGTCCTAAAAGTTCGCTGTCGTCGCTGCTGTAAAACAGGATCGCCGTACCCGCTTCGGTGAGCTGGCGAAGCAGGGCGTAAAATTCGCCTTTCGCGCCCACGTCAACCCCTTTTGTCGGGTCGCCGAGCAGGAGCAGTTTCGGCTGGCGCAGCAGCCATTTGCCGATGACGACTTTTTGCGCGTTGCCGCCGCTTAAGCTGCTCACCGGATCATCAAGCGAGGCGTAAACCATTTGCAGATCAGCGGCGGATGTGAGCGCATCTTTGCGCGCCGCTTTCCGGTTGTGTACCGCGCCGTATTTGCTCCACGAGGGAAGCTGCATATTTTCGAGAATCGAGCGGATTAAAAGCAGCCCTTCCGAGCCGCGATCACCGGGAACATAGGCGACCTGCTGTTTCATCGCGTCGGCGGCGTGGCGGAAATGTACGGGTTTTCCGTTCAGGATCATTTCGCCGCTGTGGGGAATCAACCCGAATAACGCCAGCAGCAGATCGACCTGCCCTTGACCCTGCAAGCCGCCCAAGCCGAGCAGTTCGCCATCATGCAAGGCGAAGCTGACATCGTGGAGTCTGCCGCCGGAAAGCCGCTTTACATCCAGCCGCACATGCGATTCAAGCGCGGTTGTCGGGATGCGGATCTGCTCCGGCGTGATCGCGCCTTCGATCATCATGCTGACGATGGTCTTTTCGTCGGTATCGGCAAGCGTGACCGTGCCGACGGATTCGCCGCTGCGGAGGACGGTTGCACGATCCGCGACACGGAAAATTTCTTCCATGCGATGCGTGATGATGATGACGGCTTTACCCGCCGCCTTCCATGTTTTGACGAGTTCAAACAGACGGTTTACTTGATTGGTATCAAGGCTGGCGGTCGCTTCGTCGAGGATGATCAAGCGCGGATCACTGCTGATCGCTTTCAAGATTTCGACCACTTGACGTTCATCGGGTGGGAGCGCTGTTACAGGCGTATCGGGAGTCAAGTCCGGCGAGATCGTCCCCGCGAACAGGCTGAGAAGCGCCTTTGTCCGGTCGCGCAGCGCGCCGCGATGGACTGCCAAGCCGAAGCGCAGCGGTTCGTGGGCAAGCCAGATATTTTCAGCGATGGTCATATCGGGGATCAGGCTCAATTCCTGATAGACAACCGCGATCCCGCGTTTGCGCGCCGCTTGGGGATTCGGGAACTGGATTGGCGTGCCATCAAGGAGCAATTGCCCCCCATTGGGGACAACTGCTCCGGTGATGATTTTGCTGAGGGTACTCTTGCCGCTCCCGTTTGCGCCGACCAACGCGACAACCTCGCCGGATTGAATATCAAGGCTGCCATCGCGGAGGGCAATCACGCCGCCATAGCGCTTGACGAGACTGCGTGCAGAGAGTGTCAGCGCCATCGTTTTACATGCCGCCCATAAATCCGGCAGCCTGTTCGGGGGTGATGAACCCATCGAGCGTGAAGCTTGCCGGGAAGCCGCCGAACTGCTCGAAGTAGCTGGCGAAGTCTTCTGTCGTCACCGCGTAAGGAATCGGGACGTAGAGCGTGTTGCCGAACGGTCCTTCAAGCTGGCTGGCATCGACCGTGCCACCGCACAGGATTTCCATCGCCACGCGCACGCCGTCCGCGCCGACACCGGGCGGATTGACGACACCGATCGAGCGGAAGTCCGGCTGTTCAGCGAGGATTTCGTTCCACAGTTGGAGATAACCGGAGCGGGCTTCACCCGTGACAGCGGGCCATTCCGCCGGATTCGCGGTGCGGACTGCTGACAGCACACCAAACGCCATGCCGTCCTGCGTCCAAACGCCATCGATATTGGGGAGACTGGCGAGAAGGTCGCTCATGACCTGCTGCCCTGTCGCCTGATCCCAACCGCCGCTTTCGCGTCCGACGATGTTAATGCCGGGGTACTGGGCGAATACTTCGGTCGCGCCTGCCATACGGGCTTCGTTCGCGGGGTGACCGACAAAACCTTCGATCAAGACGATATCGCCTTCGCCGCCGAGTTCATGCACCAGCCAACGTGCGCTGATCCGCGCCCATTCGGTCTGGTCGATGACGACGTTGTAGACACCCTGCGCGCCGATTTCCTGGTCAACCGCGATGACGGTGACGCCCTGCGAAACTGCATCTTCGAGATCGAGATTCAATGCACTCTGATCACCGGGGTTGATGATGATGGCATTGACGCCGCGATTGAGAAGGTTCTGAATCTGCTGCTGCTGACCTGCGACATCGGTATCGGCACTTTCGACGACGAGTTCAACCGAAATGCCCGCCGCGTTGAGTTCGGCGACGACATCTTCGATATTCTGGATCATCTGGGTGCGCCACTCGCTGCCGACAAAGCTGTTGGAGACGCCAATCGTAAATGGACCGACACATTCTGCCGGAAGGGCGGCAGCCGGGGCGACAAAGCTAATCGCCAGAAGGGAAAGAAGTGCCGCGAATAGAGAAAGTTTCCGCAATAACCGCATTTTCTACTCCTTATACATCACCAATGTTAGAAGAACCGAACCGCTTCTCCTTTCATAGAAGCATCGGGGGTTGAGGTATTCGCTGCTAGGGCGTTGTTATCTTGCGAAGTGATTAGAATGGGCATTTTTGTCACCCACACAAAGGGGCAGCCCCGCGTGTAAGAGCGAATAACCTATTTCTGAATATACCATGAGAGCGTCAGAAACCAAACCAACGCAAGGCATAACTGGACTTATGGGATACGCGGCGTCACACGCCGTGCGTCTTGATGTCATAATAGATCAAGGATCAGGAGATGGGGAGCAAAGCACATGCCGCTGTTGAGCGATTATCATCATTTTGACGGGCGCGATTGGGAACGCGGCACGATCCAAAATGTGCTGGCGTATCAAAAAACGCCGATCAGCGGCGCGATGCTCCTCGGGGTGAGCGGCGGCGCGGTGTTCGGTTATTTCACCTTCGCGTATCAAGGTCATGAGCCGCACGCTGCACTGCTGATCAATAACACATTTACGCCGTTTGATACGATCCTGAAGCGGCTGAAGTTATCCGCCAATGAAAAAACAACCGGACGCGCTCCGCGTGCTGTCGAACATGTAACCGGTGCGCTGGAGGCGGGGAAACCGGCGATCGTGTGGGCGGATGTGTACGGGATGCCGTATAACCTGCTCGGCACGAATGACGCGGAATGGGCGATGATGCCCGTCGTCGTGTACGGCTATGATGAAGCGGCGGATCGGGTGTGGATCGCGGATCGATCCGGTGCGCCGCTCTCCGTCACCCCGGCTGAACTCGCCGCCGCACGCGGACGCACCGCGAAAGCGAAAAATCGGCTGGTCACGCTGGGCGAACCCGACGAACGCGCCTTGAAAAGTGCGGCTGAGGCAGGAATCGCGGATACGATCACGTTTATGCGCGAAGGCGCTCCCAAAGGTGCAAAAGAACATTGGGGACTGCTCGGCTTGCAGCATTGGGCGGACTTGATGACCGATACGAAGAATGATCGCGGGTGGACGAAATTGTTCGGCGGCGCGCTCTTGAACGGCTTGCTTACGGCGCTGTACAGCATCGAGATTCGCACGGTGGAAGGCGCGGGGCGTGCTCAGTTCGCGGATTTTCTCGATGAAGCCGCCGCGATGCTCGAAAATCCTGCGCTCACGTCCGCCGCTGAAGCGTACCGCGCCGCTGTTCCTGCATGGCGCGCCCTCGCGGATGCGCTTCTGCCGGATGATGTGCCGCTGCTGCAAGAAGCGAAAATGCTGGAACGTTCGGCGCGGGCGGCATTTTTGCAGGACGGGATGGCGCGGCTTGAAGAACGGCGGACGATCAAAGCGCGGTTGGATGCGATCCGAGAGGAAGCCCGCGCCGAGTTCCCGCTCAACGAGGGGGAGACGGCGGCGCTGTTTGAATCGATCCGTGCGGCGATTTTGCGCGTGCATGACGCGGAAAAAGCGGCGGTCGATGCGCTGGCGGACGCACAAAAGTGAAAGACCACAAAAACGAAAAAACATAACGCAAAGCGGATCGACGCGCAGAGTCAGCTTTACAGCATTTGGCGGCGGATCGCTTCGATATCGGCGGTTCTCAGGTATTGGCGGTAAGCGGCGGCTTCGGCGAGCAGTGATCGGACTTCAATCGTGTGTGCGGGAAGTTTTTCCGATTCTGTGCCGCTGCCGTCCGCGAACCGGTAAATCCCGACTGTGCCTGCAAACGGCATGTTGATCAGCCCTTTGTAGTGCAGCCATTTCAGCCCGCTTTCGACGGTTTCAAAGTCATGCGCCATCGCGTGTGCCAACTCGATAACCCCCGCCTGCCCGTCTTTATGATCGCGCGCATATTTGACCAGCCCCGCCAACCGTTTGACGAACGGCTCCAGATCGTCGATATGCGGATCGCGGGCGAACCAGTACACGCGCTGCGGATTCACCACCGAGAGCAGAAAATCAAGGATTCTGCGGCTGGGGGGCGCTGTCCAAATGAACAACACATCGCTTTTATTCGCCGGAATGGGCAGCGCAAAACGGCGCAGATGATCAACTTTTGGTGGATCAATTTCGGCATACAGGATGGCATCGGGTTCTTTCGCGGCGATTTCGCGCAGCACGAGAAGCGGATCGGGGGCGGCGCGCATATCGATCACCTCGATTTTGCGGCGCGGCGTGAGATGCTCCGCACCTGCCGCCGGACGCGCTTCGACCCATTCAACTTGGATTTCGCGCTTGCCCTTGTAATTATGCGCCCGTGCCGTGAATGCGAGATCGAAGGGGATTTCTTCCGGGAACAGATCAGGATCAGCGGCGGCTTGGGCTGTGCCGTTCCACCACACGATGCGCCGGGTGTTCTGCTGTGCGTCCTGAACGCTGATCTGCAAATGATCGCCGGAATGCCCTAATGGGTTCTTGAAGGTTACCTGTATATCACGCACGCCCAACATGAGCGGCGGATTGCCGGTGCCGAACGGGGCAAGCTGGCTGATCGCGTCCGCGAGTTCGAGCGTGATTTGATCGAGCGTGACATATTCGGCGATTTCGAGGGCGGGCGGGGGCGCTTGTTTCACGCCCAATGCTTTCGCGGCTCGATTGACCGCGCCGCGAAATTCTTTGAAGCGTTCGCGTTCGACGGATAAGCCCGCCGCCATCGGATGCCCGCCGAAGCGGAGGATCAAGCCGGGGTTGTCGTGATCGGCGCGGGTGATCGCTGCTGTGATGTCGATTCCGGCGGTCGAACGCGCCGAACCTTTGAGAATCACCGCGCCCTCTTCCCCACCGCCAAACAGAATTGTCGGGCGGTTGTACGCATCGACGAGACGGTTCGCTACGATGCCAACCACGCCGGGACTCCATGTCGCGCCGCTCAAGACGAGGATCGGTTGATCGAGTAATGTCCGGTCGGCTTCGACTTGGGCGCGGGCGGCGGCGGTCACGGCTTCGGTGAGTAACTTGCGGTAGGCGTTCAACTGCTCGACGCTGACGGCGCGAATACGCGCTTCGCTCACGTCGGCAGAAAGCAGCAGTTCCACCCCTTCGGCGGCATTTGAGAGGCGACCGAGGGCATTTAAGCGCGGCGCAAGCGCGAAACCGATTTGTTCTTCGCTCAGCTGTGTCGGGTTGATGCCGGATAATTCGATTAAGGCGGCGATCCCCGGTCGCGGCGCAGAACGAATCTGCGCGATCCCCAATTGAAGCAGGGCGCGGGTATCGCCTGTTTGCGGCGCGACATCCGCCACAATGCCGAGCGCAACCAGATCGACCCATTCAAGCATGGGAGCGGCGGCGCTGTTCAGGGCGCGGATCAGTTGATAGGCGACTCCAACGCCGGGGAGTCCGCTCATCGGGTGATCAGGCGGGAGGCGGCGCGGGTTGATATTCGCCAGCGCGGGCGGGAGTTCGTCGGGAAGATTGTGATGATCGGTGACGATCACATCCACGCCGCGCGTATTCGCCAGCGTGATCGCGTCGTGGGCGGCGATTCCGGTGTCACAGGTGAGCAGAATCGCGGGCGGTTGATCGCCATCGAGAAATTCGGTTAGGACTTCGGTCGAAATCCCGTGTCCTTCGCGCTCACGGTCAGGGATGTGATAGCGCACATTCGCGCCGTGTGATCGCAGCGCGGAGACGAGGAGCGCGGACGCGGTCTGCCCGTCTACGTCAAAATCACCCCATATGAGGATCGATTCACGCGCTTCAAGGGCGCGGCGCACGCGCTCAACGGCGCGGGACATATCGGGCAAATCGAACGGGTCAGAGAAGGTGTGCTGATCGGGATCAAGGAAGGCGCGGGCGGCTTCGGGCGTAGTGATTCCGCGCCGCACGAGGGTTGATGCAACAATCGGCGGCAGGTTGAGCGCCGCGAGATCGGGCGGAATTTCGACGGGGGCGGGTTCAATCCATTGGCGGGGCATGGGGATT
>CALBRY010000593.1 GCA_937927665.1 uncultured Chloroflexota bacterium | reverse complement strand
CGAATTCGGGGAGGGGAGACGAGCGAAGCGAGTGGGGGAGGGGTGCTTTACCGGCGTTACTTCTTTGTAGGGACAGGGCATGCCCTGTCCTTCTCCCCCTCTCCTTGCGTTTACGTGGGAGAGAGAGGTGAGGGGGTTTTTCAGATGGTTTCTAAGCGTCAAGCATTACCAGAATCTCACTCCTGCATTACCTCTGTGTAAAATTGCTGCAAACGATTGGAAAAAGGGGATGTTATGCTGACAACTACCGAAAAGCACGATCTGATCGCCGCCATCCGTGATTTACCCGCCCAACTCGAAGCACTCGTAGCCGGGTTGACTGACGCGCAGTTGACCACCCATTTTCTCGCCGGAGAGTGGACAGTCGCGCAGAATGTCCATCACGTCGCCGATAGCCACATGAACGCCTACATTCGCACCAAGCTCCTGCTCACGAAAGACAACCCCACCGTGATCGCTTACGATCAAGATGTGTGGGCAGAGTTGGCAGACGTGCATCAAACCTCAATCCGCGAATCGCTCGATCTCATTCGCGGGTTACATGCCCGTTGGGTCGCCCTGTTTGAAAGCCTGACCGACGCTCAGTTTGCCATGCGCGGCATGCATCCTGAAAACGGCGTGATCACCGTCGAAGCGCTCCT
This sequence comes from uncultured Chloroflexota bacterium, assembly GCA_937927665.1. Taxonomy (GTDB): domain Bacteria; phylum Chloroflexota; class Anaerolineae; order Aggregatilineales; family Phototrophicaceae; genus Flexifilum. Next base: position 10,291 of record CALBRY010000593.1, on the reverse strand, counting down.
GAGAACATACGCAGGGCATGGCGCGGCACATCTTGATCAGATTACACGCACGCTTGCAGCACAAGTCGGCTGATCATCGGCGCATACGGCGGGTTTTCGGGGTACACTGAAGATAGTTCGATCATCACCAGTTAAGGGTGAAGCGGATGATCTATAAGGTGAGTTACGTCGTAATGGGTGGCAAACATCCGGGCGCGATCAAGAGCCAGTCCGAAAAACCGGAACCCGGGGATCAAGTGCGTTTGGGAAAGAAAATTTTCAAAGTGATCGAGGTGAAGGAAATCCTCCCGCCGCGTGAAGACTTCGCATTTCTGCACGTCACACTGCAAGAGGTTTAGAACTCGATCACGTCGTAATCCTCGCACAAGGTGACAAACCCATCAAAGACCGATTCTGCATCCGGGACAAGATGGGTAATGTCACTGTATTGGGGCGGCAGATAGTGGATCAGAAACAGCGCTTTCGCTCCGGCAGCTTTTGCGATTTCTCCGGCGGCGCGGGCGCTGCTGTGTCCGGGGGTTGCGCCTGCCGCCTCATGAATCAGCACATCCGCATTGCGCGCCAATTCGATAATGCCGGGGATCGGCTCGGTATCGCATGAATACGCCAATACTTTCCCCGTTACTTTGTTTTCGATTCGTAGTCCAATTGTCGGGATAAAATGTTTGGTTTGCCATGCCATGATGCGAAAATCGCTGTTTTCCATCACCGGCACGTTATCCGCATCAGCCACCCGCAAATAGTCAACCTGAAACCTGACGGGCATCGTATCCCACGCAAAACCGAGCATGGTATCTTCCAACCGCGAAACACAATGATCCAGCCCGTACACCCGCAGCGGCGCACTACGACGCAGCAGCCACATTTCGGTGAGCATATTCGGGAAACCGGACGCATGATCGGCATGAAAATGAGTGACGATTACATCTTCGATGTCGTTGTGATCCACATTGAAGATCGGGAACTTAGGCATCGGGTTAGAGCCGCAGTCCACGAGAATCGGCGCGCGTCCATTTTCACCGGTCAATAGAAAATGCGTGTAATCGTGTTCCGCGTCCGAAAGTGCTGCCGATGAGCCGAGAATAATTGCCCGCGCCATGAAGCCCTCGTCCAAGATGATCCATCGATGTGAGGCGAAATTTCAAAACGCCTCGACATTCTGTAACATCAGTATAGCCGACTCTGGAACTTTTGCAGGATTAATTGGCAATCGTGGACTCAACGGTGCATTCACGGAAAGCACTTGTAGGGACAGGGCATGCCCTGTCCAAGTTAAGGTTTTTGCTGCGCTCACTCATTGACCTCTCCGAATTCGGGCTGACAGAGGCACACATTTGAGCAATCTGCATCGGGAATTCTTGCTTTTGCCCTTCTCCCCCTCCTTCGCGCCTTCGCGTCCTTGCGCCTTTGCGTTAATGCCCTTCTTTACTCATCGCAAACCCCATCCCATCTTCAGCACGGGCAATCCTCACCACGCCGGGGAATGTCAGGTGATAAAACATCGTCAGCAGGTGATCATCGGCGCACCGTGCCAGCACCGCCCGCCGCGTTTGAACCGAGAGCGTGCTGTCAGCATCAAAACGCGGCGACCATTCCGGGTGCGCGAACTGCATCGGACTGTGCAGCGCATCCGCTAAATGAATCAACGTCTCGCCGTTTGACTCAAAAAGGATGCCAATTTGACCGGGTGTATGCCCCGGAATCGGTACGGCAGTCACACCGGGAAGGATCGACTCATCCATCTCGATCAACCGCAGCCCGCGCGCTTGCATCAGTGCGACGATCGGCGCGTGCGCTGCCGTCCCTTCGTCGATCCGCTTCTGCCAGAATGCCATCTCCACTTTCGAGATCACATATGACGCATTCGGGAACGCCGCAGTCGTATCGTCAACAAGAATCCCTTGGACATGATCCCCGTGCGAGTGGGTGATCACCACCAGCGTCACCGATTCCGGCGCGATTCCCGCCGCTTGCATATTCGTCAGCAGTCCGCCGCCGTTCGGTTTGCCACCCTCCCCACTGTCGATCAGCACGGTTTGATCGCCAACTTTCGCCAGCAGCACATTCATCGAACTATCCGCTTGATCAAAATCCAACCCGATCGCCGCGTATGCCTGACGGAACGCGCTTTCGTCGCCATTCGGGAAGCGTTTCATCATGCGTTCCGCGCCGATCACGCCGCCGCCATCCGGCAGCACCACGCATTCGATTTGCCCCACCTGAAAGTAACTGTCTGCGCTCATGATTTTTCCCCGCATCGTAAACGTGCTGCATAGAGTATATAACTGAGCGCGTTATGATCGAGACAGGGTTCGAGAAACAGGGCGAAGGTATGGAACGGATCAAAGTTAGCGAAAACGGACGGTATCTCGTCACTGAAAGCGGCGCACCATTTTTCTGGTTGGGCGATACCGCGTGGGAGCTGTTTCACCGCTTGACGCTCGAAGAAGCGGTGGTTTATTTCGAACGCCGTCAAGCACAGGGATTCAACGTGGTGCAGGCGGTCATCCTTGCGGAATTAGACGGCTTGCGGAAGCCGAACGCATACGGCGATCTTCCGTTGGTTGATCGTGATCCGCTCCAGCCAAACGAAGCATATTTCCGCACCGTTGACGCGATGATCGATGCGGCAGCGGCACGTGGGCTGTACGTGGGCGTGCTGCCGGCATGGGGCGATAAAGTCAATCTCGCATGGGGTATCGGTCCGGTCATCTTTGATGCCGCCAATGCAGAAGCATACGGCGCATTTTTGGGATCGCGCTATGCCAACCGCCCCAACGTGATCTGGATACTCGGCGGCGACCGCGATGTGATCGCCGACGGAGTCGATACCGCTCCGGTTTGGCGTGCAATGGCGGCGGGCATCCGGCGCGGCGCGGGCGAACATACCCTGATGACCTTTCATCCAAAAGGCTGGCAGGGATCATCCCAAACTTTTCATCAAGACTCATGGCTTGATCTCAATATGTGGCAGTCCGGTCACGGGGAAGCCGACGCGCCCAACTGGGAATGGATCAGCGCCGATCTCGCGCTCACGCCGCCCAAGCCCGTACTCGATGGCGAACCGAACTACGAAGATCACGGGATCAATCCTTGGTCATCCGATTGGACGCCGGAAAAAGGGTTTTTCCGCGATCTGGATGTGCGTAAACAGGCGTATCGGAGTGTTTTCGCGGGGGCGTGCGGCATCACTTACGGGCATCACGCCGTATGGCAGATGTTTGATGAAGGACGCACGCCCATCAACTTCCCGGAGCGTTTCTGGCGGGATGCGCTGGAGCGTCCCGGCGCGCAGCACATGATCCACCTGAAACGCTTGATGCTTGCGCGCTCGTATCTCAACCGCATCCCCGATCAAACGCTCATCGTCAACAACAGTGATGACCGCGCTTTGCATATGCGCGCCACCCGCGCCGCTAATGGCGCATGGGCGATGGTCTACATCCCGCCGCGCCGCGATCTGGTGCGGATCGATCTCGATCGCATCGCACAAGCAGAATTTCAAATCGGCTGGTTTGATCCGCGCACGGGTAAAGAAGAACGTTTCGATGGGTTCGGCGAAGGCACAATCACGCTTGCGCCACCTGATAGCATCCACGATTGGGTGCTAACTATCTACCGCATGGATTAGGAGAAGACGCTATGGCGCGTTTCCGTTTGATGCTGCTCATCCTTGCCCTGATCGGGATCACGATCAGCGGACAAGCACAGGGGCAGGTTTACCGGGCGGCATTCACCGCCGCCGGACACACCTTGATCGTTGAAGTTTTAGACGACGATCTTGTTCATTTTGAACTAACCACCGCAGCGGAAGGCGCGACGACGCCTATCGAAACCTCTTTGATGATCGCCAAAACCGATTATCCCGGCGCGACCTCATTAGAATTTCCGTCTGCCGATACGATCCAAACGCCGGAGATGCGGATCGTGGTTGATACAGCGGTGCTGTGCGTCACAGTGACAGATCGCACCCGCCAGCCGGAACTCACGCTGACGACGATCTGCCCGATGGAAGAGGGCGGCGCGCTCAACGGCTTGAGCTTCGCGCAATCAGGCACAACCGATATTTACGGACTCGGTGAGCGTTTCCGCGCACGCGGCGGCACAGACGGTACATGGCTCGGTGAGCGCCGCATGCCGGGCAATCAATATGGGAACGCGCAAACCGGATTCAACGGCGGCAACGTCGCCAATGCCCAGTTCCCGATTCTGTACGCGCTCGGTGAAGGCACGAACAATTACGCCGCTTTTATCGATTCCGTCGCCCCGCTCGGATGGTCATTCACGGCTGATCCGTTCACGATGATGACCCGCGTTTTGCCGCTCCGCTGGTATGTGATGACCGGAAGCGATCTGCGCGACCTCCACGCCGATTACATGGAACTCACCGGATCGCCGCCCGTGCCGCCTCAGCAGATGTTCGGGTTATGGGTGTCAGAATACGGGTTTGATGACTGGGACGAACTGTTCTCCGTCCTCGAGTCGATGCGCGAAGAAAACTTCCCGCTCGATGGCTTCGTCTTGGATTTGTTGTGGTTTGGCGGCATCGAATCCGGCGCAAGTCAAATGGGGGCGCTGGCATGGGACGAAGAAGCCTTTCCCGATCCCGCCGCCTATATTGCCCAACTCCGCGACGAATACGGCATCGGCATCATGACGATCGAAGAACCGTATCTCAGCGAAACCGCGCGCGGCTATGCCGAAGCACGCGCAGCCGGGGTGATGGTGCCTTCATGCGCGGGCTGCGATCCCGTTCATTTTGATGAATGGTGGGGCATCGGCGGCATGGTCGATTTCACCAACCCCGAAGCGGCGGCATGGTGGCATGATCAGCGCCGCCAGCACTTGATCGATGCCGGAGTTATGGCGCACTGGACGGACTTGGGCGAACCGGAAGATTATGATCCGTCCGGCTATTATTACGGCGGCGCGGATCACGCCAGCATTCACAACCTCTATAACCTATTCTGGTCACAAAGCGTCTGGCAGGGATATCAACGGAATGAGGTCGAACGCCGCCCGTTCATCCTCTCCCGCTCCGGGACATCGGGCAGTCAGCGTTATGGGGTTGCCATGTGGTCGGGGGATATTGCCGCGAACCTCGCCAGCCTCACCGAACAAATGAATGTTCAAATGCACATGTCCCTGAGCGGAATCGATTATTTCGGCTCAGACGTTGGCGGCTTTTTCCGCCAGTCGTTCGATCCGATGTTAGGCATGGATGGCATGTATACGCTCTGGTATGCCAATTCTGCCCTCACCGATGTACCGCTGCGTCCGCACGCCTTCAATATTCAGAATCTCTACGCGACCGCGCCTTCGCTCGTTGGTGACTTGGCGAGCAACCGCGCCAATACCCGTTTACGCTACCAACTCAGCCCGTATTTGTATTCGCTGGCACATCTCGCTTACCGCGCCAGCGAACCGGTATTCCCGCCGCTCGTCTACTACTTCCAAGAGGATCCGGCGGCGCGCACGTTGGGCGGTCAAAAAATGATCGGCTCACAAATGATGATGACCGCGCTCACCGACTACACGCCGGAATTAACCTCGGTCTATCTACCGAGCGGCGGCTGGTTCAATTTCCGCACTGGGGAATACGTCGAAAGCGCGGGGGAGTCGATCGAAGTCGCCCCCACCATCGAACGCACCGCCCAAGCGCCGCTGTTCGTGCGTGATGGCGCGGTGATCCCGCTCATGCGTGTCGATGATCAAACCCTCAACACGCTTGGTCAGCGTACTGATGGCACGGTGGATAATTCAATCGTGTTTAACGTGTATCACGCCGCGCAGGATGGCGCGTTTACGCTGATCGAAGACGACGGCGAAACGATGGCATATCAATCCGGCGCAATCCGCGAAACTCGCGTCGAACATCACGCGGTCGAAAACGGAATCGCCGTGACGATCAGCGCCGCGAATGGCTCCTATTCAGGCGCACCCGATGCGCGCGAAATCGAAATCCATTTGATCAGTCCAACCATTACGATTAATCAGGTCATGATCAATGGTGAGCCGCTTCCCGAAATGACCGCCGCCGCCGATTATGGATGGATGATCGATGAATCGGGCGTCGTGATCGTGCGTGCGGGAGTTCTCTCGGTCGGGATTGCACTGACGGTCACGTTTGCCGGATAAGTTTTACCATCTCCACCCGCACCCAATGCATAGAATTCTTATGGATTGGGTGCGGTGTTTCCTCCCAGATGCGGCTCAATAATGCGCGCAACTTTGAACGCATATTCCGCTTCCGCCTCGTGCCCGATATCCAGTGACCAACTTGCGCTCAAGCATGCGTACGCGAATGTATATGCCAGCACCCGTGATTCTTCCAGTGCCATCTGCTGCGCCAAAATACCCGCAATCTTGAGCAATCTTCCCTCACTATGCACAAGTTCCACCGCAGAAGGCGGGTTACACAGCGTATTCGCACAGTCATACGTACGTTCGCCGCTCACCCCTTTGGGGTCAAATGCCAGCCACCCCCGCCGGGGATGCTGCCGAATATTCGCGTGATGCATATCCCCGTGCAGCAGCACCACATCACGCGGATCGGCTAACAAAGTTCGCGCAATTTGTGCGCCGTGCCCCAACAGCGGATCAGTATTGGCATACGCGAACAACCTCCGAAAGCGCACCGTCAGCGGCGTAATCTGAGCGGGAATTTCCGCCGGAGACGCCGCGTGCAGTTGATTCAGCACCCCCGCGATGATGATCGCCGCCTGTTCATCTTCGCCGCGATGTACCAGCGCCGTGACTTCCTCACCGGACGCGTATTCGAGTAGATGCGCGTCCGTACTTTGGCGGATCAGCCGTACTGCGCCGTGTCCATCCCATAAATGCAGCGCGATCGCGCCGTTTTGCTCATCCTCAACGCCGATCGGCGTCAGCAGTTTGAGGATAACCCGTTCACCCTGATGCAAGACGGTGAATACTTGGCTGGTGGGCGTCTCCGCGAGATGTTCCGGTTCGGTCAACGACCATGTATTGAGGTAGAGATCAAGCTGTTCTGTCATGATGATGAGAGTTCCCTGTTTCTCACGGCTTTGCGCCATCTAGCAGCGATGGGCGGCGATTTTTACGGTGTGTGCTAAACTCGACGTAATCACATAGATGAATTGGCGGTAAACAATGCAAGAACTGCGTCGACCGTTCTTTTATGCAGCGTTTGTTGTCATCGTCATTATCATCGCAGTCGAACTTGGTTCCGCTCCTATTTTGTCGCTGATCAGCAGTGCTGCCAATGCTGGCGGACAAACGCTCACCGCGAGCGATGTACCGCCCGAACTACAAGCTGATTTCGCTGAAGCCTCCGCTGAAAATGCCGAAAAGTTTGAGGGTCTTGAAAGCAATCCGGGGATCGGGATTCAATACCTGATCATCATCGACGGTATTCTGATGCTGGTAATGGGCTTGATGCTGGCGAGTCAGATTATCCCGCAGGATACGTATGCGCGGCTGCAAGGGTGCGCCTCGTGTCTCGTTTCCCTCATCTTGTTGATCAGCTCCATCGTCATGATCATCATGGCGATCATTGTGCTGCTCGTGATGGTCACGCTTTTCTTGGCGATTCCCTTCGGAACGCTGATTTATCTCGCGGTGTACGGCTTCTTTGATCGCGGCGGGGCGACAGTCGCGCTGACGTTGATCATGGCGCTCAAAATCGCGTTCTGCGTGCTGCTGGTGCTGGCGCAGCAGCGATTTCTACAAAACCGCTTCTTGATCCTGCTCGCGGTGTCGTCGCTGGTCTGCACATTCATCATCAGCTTTTTACATGGCATTGTGCCGATCATTCTCGTCAGCATCACCGATAACATCAGCGGAATTTGCGTGGCGGTTTGCGGTTTGATCTGGGCGGTGGTTGTGCTGATCGGGGCAATCCCTGCCGTAGTTCGCTCATTCGGCAAGTCGTGACAAAGTCCTCACCCTTCATTTACAAGCGAGAGAAGGGTGAGGACTTTTTTTAACCTTCAATCGTCAAAATGCACGCATTTTGACATTGTACTCTGACTGTGCCGCCGCTTTTAGAGACACTGACATTGAGTTCTGCACGTGAACCGTTGATGACGCGGTTGTCGATTTCGATCGCGCTTTGGTCTTCGTTGGAGTTCGGGGTATAGCTCACCCGCACCTGACCGGAGCCAAAACGGAGCGGCAGCGTTCGCACATCCGCATCCGATGGCGCGACCGAAAACTCACAGGTTCCGCTGCTCGTCAGCTCGATCTGAGAAAACTTTTCTTCCCCGTCTTCGATGACGATTTGGAGGCAGCTTGGGCGCGATGCTACATCCGCGACGGCAACGCGGGGACGCAGGAAGCTGAACATATCACCGCTCATCAAGTCCTGCATCGAATCGAACGACACCATATTGAGCGATCCTTGCAGTCCTAACCCGCTGGTGCAGCAGAACAACAGCACGATGATGAGTAAGACTGCGATCATGGGTCCCGGAATCTTCATGGTATGGTCTCCAAACCGCTCCTGACAAACAAACTAACAGAAGAACGGGTCTTGGCATTCGCTGTTCATGATCAGTGTGCCATTGATGGGACGATTCGGGGCGGAATTCCCCACCCAGATTGAGTATTCGCCGGTCAAGATTCCCCGGAATTCGAGCGCCGGTGCGTCAGAATTGCAGTGAACATTTCCCACTGGGTCAAGTACAAGCATTGTTGCGCGTCCGCCAAGACTTTGGAAGATGAGTCTGAATTCATTCGATGGCTGGCTGATGACATTGATCGTAAACACAGGGAATTCGGAGATAAATCCACCGCACAGCGCCCCAAAAGAGTCGATCCCGCCCGCTTCAAATTCATCAATGTTGGTGAAGTTGAGAAACGCGAGCGTCAAGTTCGAGTTGGGAAGGAATACACCCCGGAAAATATCCCTGCTGCCGAAGCGTGGGCGAAGCCGCGACAACTGCATGCGAGTAAGCGGCGGCGGTGTGAATGTCGCAGTTGGTGTCGGCGTTTCGGTCGGCGTCGGCGGCGTGGTATCGCGGGTGAGCAGCACAATCGCAATTATGATGATCACCAACAGCACCAGAATCACCGGAATGATCCAGATCGGGAATTTGCGCGGCGGCGGTGGAGGCGGTGCGGGAGCGACCGAAAAGCCAACTTCGGTGCTTTCGGTGAAGTCTTCATCGGGGTCTGCTTCATTGGCGACGATCATCTTAACGCGGTAGTCACCGGGCGGCGCATCCGCCGGAACCGCGACGATCACCGTATATGTTTTCGTCTCCTCTGGCGCAAAATCCCGAATGCGCGGATCGGAAGGAATAGGCTGTCCGTTTGGCAGTGCGGCTGCGGGTTGAATCGTATACCAATGTTCGGACTCAGGGGGGACGGCAACCAGCCGCCCCACCCCACGAATACGGATTTTGGTCGTATTTTTGACCGTGAATGTCACCGTCCCTTGACGCAGCCCGTCAAGGGAGATGGTGCTAGAAGAGGGAGTGATTGCAAACGGACCCGGCATTTAACGCTTACCTTTCCATTGACAAACGGTTTTACGAACGTTCTCCCGTTACCGATCTCGGAACTCGATGCGCGTCACCCCTGTGATCGCCGTGGTATAGCCAAATTCGACGCGCCCAATCATATTCGCCCGGGTTTGATACGTGATGGTGTGCAGATTCCCACAGCAGACCGCCTCTTGCGTGTTTGAGCCAAGCAGCGCGCCATCGACATCGTAAGCGCGCATGACATAGCCGACACTTGCGCCCCAGAACGTGAGACGCACAAAGCGCACGGGTGCGGAGAACTCGATCAAAATCGGAACTGTATTGCACCGGCGAAGATCGCCCGCTGTGGATGTGGTGAGATAAGTTTGACCATACCCCGTGAGAACGGCGGCGGATGTTCCATCTGAGCAGTACGAACTCTCAGGCGCACCACGCACCCGGCGAATCCCGTAAGCTGTCAGTGCCGATTGGGAGATCTGCCCTTCAAGGGCGAGTTCGCCGATCATTACATCTCCGAATGGGCGCGGTGTCGGGCTTGTGGTTGGGGTGGCAGTGGGAAGCGTCGTCGGTGTGATCGTGACGGTGGGTGTTGGTGTTTCGGTCGGCGGCGGCGGGGTGGTATCGCGGGTGAGCAGCACAATCGCAAGGATGATGATCACCAGCAGCACAAGGATCACCGGAATGATCCAGATCGGGAACTTGTTGGGCGGCTTTTCCTGCGACGCAACAGAAAACCCGACTTCCGAGCTTTCGGTGAAATCGTCGTCGGGATTCACCTCGTTGGCGACGATCAACTTGAATCGATAATCGCCAGCGGCGGTATT
>CALBRY010000592.1 GCA_937927665.1 uncultured Chloroflexota bacterium | reverse complement strand
TTCTTGATAGGGGACTTTGATGCCCTGAAGAATTTCGATCGTTTCTTCGATCGTCGGTTCTTCCACCAAAATCGGCTGGAAGCGGCGTTCAAGGGCGGCATCGCTCTCGATGTGCTTCCGGTATTCGTCTAGCGTGGTTGCGCCGATACATTGGAGTTCACCGCGTGCCAGAGCAGGCTTAAGGATGTTTGCGGCATCCACACTGCTTCCGGCTGATCCCGCGCCGACGAGCATATGCACTTCATCGATGAACAGGATCGAATCGGATGATTTGAGTTCTTCAATCACCCGCTTCAGGCGTTCTTCAAACTGACCGCGATACATCGTTCCAGCAACGAGCGACCCGACATCAAGCTGAAGCACACGCTTATCGAGAAGCTGTTTGGGGACTTCGCGGTTGATGATACGCTGCGCCAGCCCTTCCACGATCGCCGTTTTACCGACACCGGGTTCACCGATGAGCGCGGGATTGTTTTTGCGGCGGCGGCTCAAGACCTGAATCACACGCTCAATTTCGGTTTCCCGTCCGACAACCGGGTCGAGCTTGCCCTCTTGCGCCAACTGCGTCAGGTCGGTGGCAAGTTGATCCACCAATGGGGTTTTGCCCTTTTCGGGGCGCGGACGCGGGCGCGGTTCCTCTTGACTAGCTTGTGGCGGCTGCACCGGACTCTCCTGCAACACACGGCGCGTCTGCCGACGCACCTCTTCTGGACTGACGCCCAGACGCTTTAAGATATCGATCGCTACGCCTTCTGTCAGGCGTACCAGACCGAGGAGCAGATGCTCAGTACCGATGTAATGATGTCCCATCCGGCGGGCTTCATCGACTGCCAGCTCCAACACACGTTTGGTGCCGGGAGAAAGCTCCGGTTGGATATTAGCGGTGCGGGTGGTGGCGCGGGTCATCCGTTCCACGAGTTCTTCGACCCGGCGCTGTTCAAGCCCAAGTTCACGCAGCACACGACCCGCGACGCCACCTTCCTCGCGGATCAAGCCCAGTAGCAGGTGTTCCGTGCCAATGTAGTTGTGCTGCAAACGTTCGGCTTCTTCTTGCGCCAGGCTCAACACCCGCCGTGCCCGTTGGGTGAAGCGTTCCATCTTGTTCGCCACGGTTCGGCAACCTCCGCGCTGCTGACCGCACATGTCGATCGACAGCAGATCACTTATTCAAGAACGGTTTAAGACCATTACGCCTTTTGCACCATTGATTCATTATAGCACACCCCGCTATCCCTACGTAAATGCTTCACGGGATAAGACTTGTGTTAGAAACCGGATACGACATCTGGTCTTCTCCTGTGGTGATGTGATTCAAGCGCAGAAGTGCCCGAATATTCCCTAGCAGTTTGTGCAGGTTGATCACCCTCGTTTCGGTAGGGGAGTGCGGCGGCATGCGCCCAATAACAAAAAACGCCGCGCGGATGCGAAAACCCGGCGGCGTTGATTGTCTCATTGACTATAGAGTAGAGCTACTCGGCTGCGTCTTCCCCGTTAGGCTCGTCAGTCTGACCCCAGTCCATATCCATGAACGCCGCTGAATTCACCTGCTTAAGGCTCAAACCGAGGCGGCGATTCTTCACATCGATCTTGACGATGCGAAGCGTTAACACGTCCCCTTCTTTGACTGCCTCACGCGGGTGCTGCACGCGCTTATCGCTCAATTCGCTGATATGGATCAGTCCTTCGATTTCCGGCACATCGACAATTTCTGCGAATGCCCCGAATTTCGTCAGCTTTGTGACTTTGCCCTTGACCAACTGCCCGACCTGATAGCCGAGCGCGATCGTATCCCACGGATCAGGCGCTTGACGACGCATGCTCAAGCCGATGCGTTTTGCCACCGGATCGATGCTGATCACTTCAACCTTGACCTCTTCGCCAACCTGAAGCACTTCACGCGGATGCGTGACGTGATGCCAGGAAAGCTCGGTCAGGTGAACCAGACCTTCCGCGCCGCCAATATCCACAAACGCGCCAAAGTCCTCAAGGCTGACCACGCGCCCGGTACGGATTTCTCCAACCGAAAGCTGATGGATCAGCGATTCCTTGCGCTTTTCGCGTGTTTCGCGCGAAGCAGAGCGCTCGGATAGGATCAGGCGGTTGCGCTGACGATCAACCTCGACGACCTTGATAAAGATCGACTCGTTGACCATCTTGCTCCACTGCTCTTCATTTGCTTCGCCTTCCAACACGCGGCGGCGTTCGGCGCTCATCTGGCTTTGCGGAACGAATCCGCGCAGCCGCCCGAAGCGGACGATCAAGCCGCCCTTGTTGTAACCAGCAATGCGCGATTCCAGCACATCTTGACTTTGCCGGAATTCTTCGGCGCGCTGCCAATCCAACTCTTCAATGGCGCGGTTGTAGGAAAGCAGGACGTCCCCGTTCACATCGCGGGGGTTCACAATGTAGACCATCACCTTTGAGCCAACCTGGAGTTCTTCAATGTTGCGCTTATTGATGCGCTCCAGTTCATAGGTGGGGATCACTCCGACCGTTTCTTCATCCAAGCCGACGAGGATTCGCATCGGGGAGGTTTCTTGAACCGTTCCCTCAATCAAATCTCCGCGTTTGAATTTCTTCGCCGTCTCCGGTGTATGAACTGCATCCGAAGGCGAAGCGGGCGGCGTATTCTCGGTCGGTGGCTCCGCTTCTGGCTCAGGTGCGGCGTCGAGGGAATCCTCCGCCGCGTTCGGTGCAGCATCTGCGCTTGTGCCCGTTACCGGGTTGGCAGGTTCAACAGTCTGGTTGGCAGCAGGCGCAGCGGCATCCGCGATGGGCAGCGTGCTGGCTTCCGTTGCCCCCGTTTCAGCGCCAGTCGAGGCGGTGTCCTCACGGACTTCCTCGTTTTCACCCTGCCCTGGCATATTCGGAACCATCACGATCAGTTCTCCCGCAAAAGGTGGGTTAAGCGCCTTTATTATACAAAGGGGGCGGGAAGAATCAAACACTTCTTAAGTTTTCATCGCGCAAGAACTAAAGAACGTAAATCAAAGTGAGTTTTGTCATGGTAGAAACGCTTTTTTGAGCGGAAAAGTATGAGGTGCCTCAATTTAGCATGACAAAACAATCATGCTTCCTAAATGACGTGCTGTGCGTCTTGTACAATTTGACCACCGATCTATCCGATACTTTGCTCTTGAAGCAGGGTATGTGCATGCACACGTTTTGGATTTGACTATACTGAAACTTATGGCACATCCAAGACCTTAAGGATAAGGAGTTCACTATGAAAACGAGATTGCTGATTCTCGCCATCCTGATCATATTATCCGTCGCCGCTGCTTCAATTGTCTATGCGGGCAGCGCCACCTTCAGCGGAACCCTTTCACCGGGCGGCGCAACCGAACCGATCGTTGCACAGATCACGACACCCAACTGCACCGGAGCTACTGTTGCATTTGCGGTTCTGTATGCGGTCTATCCGTTTACTGTTGATGTCACGGGCGCATATTCGTTTACGGAACCCGGCACTACGACGGCAATGTATGTCTATGCAGGTGGCTTCGATCCTGCCCAGCCTGCTAACAACTGCATCGCAGCAACGAACAGCAACCCGCTCAATATCGTCGTAAATCTCACCGCTGGGACACAGTATTACGTCGCAGTCATCGATGATACTTTCGAACAGCTCGGGATTTCCTACAGCATCAACATCAGCGGACCGGGGAACATCATCCAAAGTGCGGGAGCGTGTCCGTATCCGCTTCCGGTTGGCTCTGTGGTCTACTCGATTCCGGCTGGCGCTCCGGCATTCTTCGCGCCTGATCTCGGTTCGCAGACGGGTTTCGCGATTCCGGCGGGAACATGGTATATCAGCGAATTCTCTGGCGACTTCGCTAAAGTATGGATCGCCTGCCAAGCGAATCCGGTATGGGTGCCTGCGAACGCGGTTGCGCGTTAGCCCTATCACCCGACATCAAATCGGAATCAAAAGAGGATGCGTCACATGGCGCATCCTCTTTAATTTGCCCTGCCGAAGGGTTATTCCTCGATCAGCGAATCCTGTTGGTCAACCGTCATATCGACATTCTCAACATCATCAGTCGGATTCAGATAATCGCTGCCTGCGTTTTGATGCCGCTCAAACACCAGTCGATTATCTTCTTCGTCAATCACGACCAGATCGCCTGTTCCGGCAGCACCGCCGCGCAAGAGAAGCTGACTGAGTTCGTTTTCGACATAGCGCTGGAGGGCGCGGCGCAGCGGACGTGCTCCAAACTGCGGATCGTAGCCTTTGCTTGCCAACCAATTCCGCGCCGATTCGGTCAGGTGAACTTGTAAGCCCATTTCACCGAGCCGTTCGGCGATTTCGCGCATCTGCAAATCGACAATGCGTTCAACCTGTTCCAGCGTGAGCGGCTCGAAGATCACTATCTCGTCAATACGGTTCAGGAATTCGGGGCGGAACGTATCGCGCATCGCCTTTTCGATCTTCTGATGATCCGCGACCGTCTGCTCATCGGGTGACTGCACAAAACCGAGCGCGCCGCCTTTACGGGCAAATTCCGTGCCGAGATTGCTCGTCATGATGATCACGGTATTGCTGAAATCGATCGTGCGCCCTTGTCCATCCGTCAAACGCCCATCTTCGAGAATCTGGAGTAGGGCATTCCACACATCCGGGTGCGCCTTTTCGATCTCGTCAAACAGGATTACACGGTACGGACGGCGGCGCACCGCTTCGGTAAGCTGTCCGCCTTCTTCGTAACCGATGTATCCCGGCGGCGCGCCAAACAGGCGGCTGACCGTGTGCTGTTCGCGGTACTCGCTCATATCGACGCGAACGAGCGCTTCTTCGTCGTCAAACATGAATTTGGCGAGTGCTTTGGCGAGTTCGGTTTTGCCGACGCCGCTCGAACCGAGGAAGATGAACGAACCGATCGGACGATGCGGGTCTTTCAAACCGCTGCGTGCGCGGCGGATCGCGTTGGCAATCGCGCTGACCGCGCCCGTTTGCCCGATGATCTGCTCGTGCAGAACTTCTTCCATACGGAGAAGCTTTTCGCCTTCCGTCTCAAGGACTTGCGTGGCGGGAATACCCGTCCATTGGCTGACGACAGCGGCGATATCATCTGCGCTCACCACTTCGTCGAGCGTGTTTTCTTTCTGCCATGTGAAGCGTGCTTCTTCGAAGTCCTGTTCCAACTGCAAGCGGCGCATCTTGTATTCGGCGGCGCGTTCATATTCCCGCGCCATTCCCGCCGCTTCTTCGTCCGCCTTCAAGCGGTTGATCGCTTCCTGAAGTTCCTTGACATGAGGCGGCATCGAATAGAGCGCCACACGCAGACGCGATGCGGCTTCGTCGAGCAGGTCAATCGCTTTGTCCGGCAGCCGGCGATCCATTACATAGCGATCCGCCAACCGTGCCGCCGCGACAACCGCTTCATCACTGATCGTCACTTTGTGATGGGCTTCATAACGATCACGCAAGCCGAACAACATATCGATCGTGTCTTCGACGTTCGGTTCTTCGACATAAACCGGCGCAAAACGGCGATCCAGCGCCGAGTCTTTTTCGACATGCTGGCGGTATTCATCGAGTGTGGTTGCACCCACGCACTGAAGCTCACCACGAGCGAGCGCGGGTTTCATCATGTTGCCTGCATCGAGCGCGCCTTGTGCCGCACCAGCGCCAACCACCTGATGCAGTTCGTCAATGAACAGGATGATCTCGCCTTCGGCGCGCTGGACTTCTTCAATGGTTGCCTTCAGGCGTTCTTCAAACTCACCGCGAAAACGGCTTCCGGCAAGCATCGCGCTCAGGTCAAGGGAGACAACGCGCTTACCAAGCAGAATTTCCGGCACATCGGCTGTTGCGATCTTCTGCGCGAGTCCTTCGACAATCGCGGTTTTACCGACACCCGCCTCCCCGATCAAGACCGGGTTGTTCTTGGTGCGGCGGCAGAGAATTTGAATCACGCGCAGGATTTCGGCATCGCGCCCGATTACCGGATCGAGCTTGCCTTCAAGCGCCATACGTGTCAGATCGCGGCTGTACTTTTCGAGCGTGCGATAGCGGTTTTCCGACTGCGGATCGGTCACACGCTGACCGCCGCGCACGTCTTTGATCGCTTCGCGCACGCGATCATGGGTGATGCCGTTATCCGCAAGAATTTTGGCGACTGGCGTATTTCGTTCGCTCAGAATCGCCAAGAAGATATGTTCGGTGGAAATGTACTCATCGCGCAGTCGATTGGCTTCTTCGTTCGCCAGATCGATAATTCGTTTTACGCGGGGGGTGATGAACACCTGCCCCGCACCCTGTCCATAAATCGCGGCTTTGGGCGTTACGCGAAGAATATCATCCAAGCGGCGGCGCATCTGCTCAACATCCACCGTCAGGCGTTCCAGAATTTGCGGGATCACGCCGTCCGTCTGTTCCAGAAGCGCAAGCAAAATATGCTCGCTGTCCACTTGGTTATGTCCGTAACGCTGCAAAATTTCGTAGGCGCGTGCCGCCGCATCCTGCGCGCGTTCGGTAAAGCGGTCAAAGCGCATCATGAGCGTGTTGTCCTCATATTTCAGGCGTGTTTTCAGTATAAGCGCACCGCGTAAGAAAGTTATTGGCAGTTGCTGAACAAGTGGCTAACACACCTGTTCTAACGCGGCTTCACGTTATTTTCGCGCAGTTCCGTTTCGACCTGTGTCAGCAAGCGATCCAGCACATCAAGGATCGGCTCAAAACTGGGATCATCAAGACGTACACGCTGACGATATGCCTCGCGCAGTTCATCGACCATCGTCCACGCATCTTCGTTCGGCAGCAGCGAATCCACATGGATCGATAGACCACCGAGCGCCAGCGGCATATAGATATACACCGGATCAGGCTCAACATGCCCCGCCTGCCATGTCAGGATGCTGTTGGCGCGGGCGATTCGCATCACGCTGTTACCCAGATCGATCCGCAAACGGGGGCGCATCGCGCTGTACGCGAACAGCACCGCGTCATACAGCGCCGCATCGAACAAATAGCGCATGACCAATTCTTGTGCCGGTCGCCGCGCCGCGACTTCATCGAACGCCATCACCTGACACAGCGTTTGAAACCAGCGCAAATCCTCAAGCCGGAAACTGCGATCATGCGCGGTGTGATCGCGGAACGCATACGCCAAGATTTTGGCGATTGCCTTGCCTTCGCCCGGTTTCAGCGGCACACCGCGCCCCGGAAATATCGTTTCAACGCCGCGCAGCAGTGCCGGATAGATCGAATTGACCTCCTGCATCAAATCAGCGGCGATAAAGCGTGCTTCATCAATTTGTGCGGTCGCGCGATCATGCTCCGCGTTCATCTGTTCGGCTGTCCACAGCGCGGTGTAACGCGGCTTGGCGGTGAGCGCCTGTGAGCGCCCCGGTACACTCCCCTCCGCAACGCTGATCGGCACAAGGATATTTTCGGGCGATTGATCCCAAGGATGCGAGATATACGGCACATCACGCAGTGCTTGAAGCTGGAATGGAGTCACTGCTAGTTCGGATGGCGGCGCTCCGCCCATGGGGGCGCGCACAAATCGGTAGGCGTCTTTCACGCGCTGGCGGACTGCCACCCGAATTGGCAAATCCTCGATCGGCTGCGGCGTAGGCAGGAGCGGCACAACCGGAAGCCGCGCAACACCTACTTCACCGGGCTGCATCATCAGCGCAATCAATTTGCGCGGTGTGGTCAAGTTGATCGGTTTGCCGTCCGGGGTGCGCGTGGGCAGTCCCAGCGAAATACGCACCTCCAGCGGTTGATCGACCATATTTTGGAGAAGAATCACCACTTCAAGCGGCTGTCCAATGTAGGTCATCACGGGCGCAGCACCGACTGCGAACTGAAGTGCCGTCATGCCTACCCGTTCGCCGCCCGTGATTGCGCCCAACACATCGGGATACAAATAATCAATACTGGTCATGAGCGATCCCTATCGGTAAAAACCGTAGCGCTGTCCCATCTGCATGATCAAGTGATTTGCCATTTCGTGGATCGGCATGTCGTCATCCGAGATTTCAAACATGCGATCTTCCAGTACCTTGCCTTCATCAATCAGCAGGGCGGCAGGCTCTTCTTTTTCCATTAACAGCTTGTCGTTGACCAGAATCCCGCCCATTACCAGCGGCAGATACACACGGCTGAAATCGATTCCGCCTTTCGAAAGGCGTTCGATATGCTGTTCAGCATATTCGCGCATTTCTTGCGGCGATCCTAAGTCTTCGCCTGTCGCCGCCGTGACGAGATCGAACCCGTACAAGATCGCATCATAGAGCAGGTCATCGTATGCCAGTTTCGGAATCACCTGAGCAGGTACGGAGGCGGCGCGGACATCTTTACCAATCGCGGCGATCGCCGCCTGAAACCAGCGCGGCAGCCTCAAATTAGCATCAAGCTGGCGCGGGTCTTTCATCAACAGGGCTTTGATGTTGTGATGCCCCGCGATCACGAACCCATGCGCCGCATCGCTTGGTGAGGCATATTCCAGAATCAGCGCCATCAACCGGGCGATCAACATCGCTTCAGCATCGCGCAGCGTATAACCCGCTTTGGCGAACCGCTCTTTAGTCGTCTCGACCAGCGGACGGAACATGGTTTCGCGGCGCAAACGCGGGAGCAGTTCTGTGGTGATCACGTCAGCATATTTGAACATCGCCAACCGGGGATCGGCGTAATCCGCGAGCTTGCAAATACTGATCCATCCGGGGCGAATTTCATCAACAGGTTGATTAAGTTTGGCTGGAAGAATGTTGAATGTCACCGTGTACAGGTTGCGTCCCAAGCGCTTCTGTACTTCGTATTTGAGGTTTTTGAGCGCATCGAGTTTTTGCAGCGCCTCTTTCGGCACAAAGGACGGCTCAAAGTTGCCGCCTTCGGGACTGCGGACGCGTTCGCGCGATTTTCCGGTCGGTTTGCTTTCCAGTTCAATGCTGATCTTGTAATCATTTCCGGGTGTTACATCCAGCGTGGTAGAGATCGGAATGACCAGAACTCCCACTTCGGCGGCTTTCATGCCCACCACAAAACGCGGCGTTTTGACGCTAAATTTCCCTTTGGCGCGGCGCGCATCCACTTCCGGCAGATGTGCCGTTGCGATCAGGTCAATATCGTCATCCAGCATGTTTTGCGCCACTACAATCACGGGAATGATTTGTCCGGCGCGTATGCCTTCGGCGGGACGAACTGCCGCCGCGACCTGCGCCACCGCAAGGTTAAGGCGCACGCCACCTGTAACATAGCCGAGTAAATCCGGGTAGCTCAACGAAGATGTCATCATTCCCCCTTTCCTATATGCTTCATTGTACCGGACTCTCCGCAGAGCGCTCAACAGAAATCCGGCTTCGATTATGGCGTGATCGTAGCGGTGTTATAATCAACCCAGAGTGAGAGGACAATCCTATGGTCGCGCAGCCCCGGCTGGTGACAGTTGACGAATTTGAGCAGTTTCTCGCGCTCCCCGAAAACGCGGATCGCCTCTTTGAACTTATCGACGGGGAGATTGTCGAAAAGATGCCCACGCAGGTACATGGAATCGTCGCTGGAAACATCATCACATGGCTCAATATGTACTTTCTCAATCACCCAATTGGGCTTGCGGCAGTTGAAGCGCGTCACCGTCCATCAGCGGATGATCAGCACAATGATCGTTTGCCCGATGTATCAGTGGTGCTGGATTTGACGAAACCCGTCACGCGACAGGGTGCAGCACCATTTTTGCCGGATATTTGTATTGAGATCAAATCGCCGGACGATACCTATAAGGAGATGGCGGATACGGCAGCGTTTTACCTAGCGAACGGCGCGAAGCTGGTGTGGTTGGTCTACCCGGAACAAAAACTAGTCGAAGCCTTGACGAACGACACGCGCGAGTTGATCGGGGAGACGGGAATGATTACAGCAGGCGAACTGCTGCCGGAGTTCAGCGCCCCGGTGAGCGGATTCTTCCGGGGCGTTTGATTAACTAGCCCTATTTCTTTTGCGCGCTGGAATTCGCCGCCGCCGAGTCGTCGTTGGATCGTCCTGTGCTTTTCTTATAAATCTGCTGTTTGCGGTTCTTCGCCCATTCTTCGGCTTTAGCGGTCGCAATCGCAATCGCCCGCCCCTCGTCCATCTTTTCTTCTTCAAGCAGCGCGTTGGCGATCTCGATCGCTTTGCGGCGCACCGGAGCCATCAAGTTTTTCATCGACTGCGGATAGTTCTGTTCTGTCCACGGCATGACTTACGCCTCCTACATGGTTGACTTACACCATAGAGAAGCCACCACGCTGGCGCTACGCCCTACCTGCCTATTTCGTTATATGCCAGCGCGCACATTTACGATTTTCATGACAAAATGAAATACGGCGTCGTTAAGACGCTTTGAAACAGAGTTGGGGGGATTGTCATGAAGTATTGGACTCGCCTGTTCGTCGTGATGCTGGTGGTGCTTCTTTCAGCCGCCAGCATTTCCGCACAGCCCGAACCGTGTGGCACGTTACCGGGGCTGCCCTGTACGCCGACACCGCAGCCCGTCGCTGATCGAGATGGCGACGGAGTTGCGGACTTTGTTGATAACTGCCCGGATCAAGCCGGGACGGGGTTCACTAACGGCTGCCCGACCGATGTTACACCCAGCGGGGAAGCGCCGGAAAATATCACCGCGCCGTTGATCTTTCCCGAAAGCGGCGAATGTTTGATCGGCAATTTCGGCAACGTTAATGTACGTGTCGAGCCGAGTACCGAATCGGATATTCTCCTTGTTCTCACGCCGGGGAGCTTCTTATGGGCGCTCTACATTGTGATCAACGATCTGGGCGAGTCGTGGTATTACACGCTTGTCGATGGCTATGTGCGGACAGATGTCGTCCAGAACAACGGCAACTGTGACGATTTAACCGAGATTCGCATCCTCAGCATCGCCGCCGATCTGGGACTGCCGCCGGATGATCCCAATGCCGTGCCGCCGCCCGATGATCCCGGCTGTTTCTAT
>CALBRY010000591.1 GCA_937927665.1 uncultured Chloroflexota bacterium | reverse complement strand
TACCGATACGCGTTCCAATTCGACAACCCATAAAACGACTTGCCCTCACGCGGAGGGCAAGTTTCATGTGTACAACCCACGAAAGGAGGGCGGTCTTTACTTCGCCGCGACCGGCGACGCTGCTTTTACCAGGAAAGCGGCAGTCTCCACCAAACGCGCCGTGAAACCCCATTCATTGTCGTACCAAGCTGCCACCGTCACCAGACGATCACCCATCACCTGAATTAGGGGAATGTCGATAATGGACGAGAGCGAGTCGCCGACGATGCGCGACGATGCCCACTCGTCTTCGAGCACACCCATCACGCCCTTGAGCGGCGCTTTCTCCGCTGCTTTGCGGAAGGCATCCTTCACCTGGTCGGTGCTGACGGCTTGTTTGAGCACGGCGGTGATCTCAACGATGCTGCCGGTGCGCGTTGGCACACGATAGGCTTTCCCCGTGATCTTGAGGTCTTCCCAGATGAAGAGCAGGGCTTTCGCCGCACCAGACGACGAGGGGATGATGTTCTCCGCCGCCGCCCACGAGTCGCGCCGATCCTTCATCGGTTGATCGGTCAGCGATTGGCTGTTGGTGTAGGCATGAACGGTCGAGAAGAAGCCTGCCTCGATACCGTAGTTCTCGCGCAGTACCTTGACCACCGGGGCGAGCGCGTTGGTCGTGCAGCTTGCCATGCTGATGATCTTCTGCGTCGCCGGATCGTAATCCTCCAAGTTGATCCCCGGCAGCAGGAAGGCATCGCAGTCCTGCTGTGATTTGCTGGCAGCGCTGACGAGCACGCGCTTCGCACCCGCATCGAGGTGAGGTTGTGCGCCTGCGCGCGCCGTCGCCCGTCCGGTGCAGTCGATCACCACATCGACATTGAGCTTGCCCCAGTCAGGCAGCGAGTCTTTCGTGTTGAAGTAGGGAATTTCGCGTCCGCCGATTACGAAGCGGTCGTTTTTCCATTCGACCTTCTCGTGCCAGCGACCGTAATTCGTATCGATCTCAAAGAGCGCCGCCAGTGTCGGACCGTCCTTGATGTCGGAGATAGCGACCGGAACGAACAAATCCTGTTGGAGCGCGATGCGCAGCGCTGTGCGCCCGATGCGTCCAAAACCGTGAATGGCGATATTCGCCATGTGGCTCCGTCCTTCCTTTATCTAACGAACGACAAAAGTGTAGCGGAGTATGGCGAAGGCTCCTACCCCCATTTATAGCCGGGAAGTCACTTGGCTGATGCGCGGAAACCAATTTTAGCCTCATCGCATAGATGCGACACCGATAAGAAACAAAGCACCATTTCATTGAAACCGAACTCGTGCAAAAACCGCTCATAAGCCTACAAACTGTGCATTGCTCAGCGTGCAGACATGTAGGGTTTTCTGTTTTCTCAAACCCGCAATCTCCCACCCACCGATGTACGATTCCCAAGTCTGAACCGGAAACGTCCAGCCGTTTGCGCTCCCCGCTTTGCTACCCTGAGCATGTATCAGGGCGAAGTCATCGACCGCCCGTTCTGGCATCTCGCGCCGTCCGGTCGTCCGGGTGGTCGCCCGTTCTGGGCGGTGCTTACATCATATGAGTTTGCGCCCGCTGCCGGTGCTGCTCCGGCTGAACTTTCCGCTGGCGCTGGCGGTGGACATCCCCAAAACGTATGACCGCAACGCTGCCATCGACGCGGTGGAGAACATCATTCAAGCGTATCAGGTGCATTTGGCAGGCGCTGAGTGAAATCAACAATGGGGATGCGCTGCATCTGGTGCAGATCGCGGTCGCGGTTGCGGCGAATGATCTCGACACATTGAGGGAGCGCGTGCAGGCGGTCATCAACGAAACTCGCGCTTGGTTCAGTCTGCGTCAGGAAGTCGGGGAACTGCTCACGTATCAGGGAAA
>CALBRY010000590.1 GCA_937927665.1 uncultured Chloroflexota bacterium | reverse complement strand
ATAATCCCACACGGCTTCTGCCGGGATCGGCGTATTGAGCAGGAATACTGCGCCTTCAATCGCTTCATTGAGCATGTCGTACTTCTCAAGGAAGATGTCTTGATGGCACGCGATGAAGTTGGCGCGGTTGACCAGATAATTCGAGCGGATCGGACGCGGTCCGAAACGCAGATACGAAACGGTCATCGTGCCGGACTTCTTGCTATCGTAATAGAAGTAGCCCTGTGCAAAGTTGGTGGTTTCGTCACCGATGATCTTGATGCTGTTCTTGTTGGCGCTGACCGTGCCGTCACTGCCCAGACCATAAAAAATGGCGCGGACGGTATCGGGCGATTCGACGGAGAATGAACCGTCTACGTCAAGGCTGGTCATGCTGAGGTCATCAATGATGCCGACGGTGAAGTGATTCTTCGGCTTCGCGGCGGAGAGATTGTCATAAACCGCTTTGATCATCGCTGGCGTAAATTCTTTGCTGCTCAAGCCGTAGCGACCACCGACGACGCGGGGCATTGCGGAGCCATCCCACACTTCCATGAGCGCGGTCAGGACATCTTGATAGAGCGGTTCGCCCGCCGATCCCGGTTCCTTGGTGCGGTCGAGAACAGCAATCGATTTAACCGTGCGCGGGAGGGCATCGACAAACAGATTAGCGCTGAACGGGCGGTACAGGCGCACTTTGAGCACGCCGACTTTTTCACCCTGCGCGAGGAGATAATCAACAGTTTCGTGTGTGGCTTCGCTGCCGCTGCCCATCAGAACGATCACGCGTTCAGCATCGGGTGCGCCATGATACTCATACAGCTTGTAAGCGCGTCCGGTGCGGGCGGCGAAGGCATCCATGACGCCTTGCACGATTTCCGGCACGGCATCATAGAACGGGTTGACCGTCTCACGCGCTTGGAAATAAACGTCGGGGTTCTGGGCAGTACCGCGCATGACCGGGTGATCCGGCGTGAGAGCGCGTAGGCGGTGTTCGCGGATCAGCGCCTCATCAACGAGGGCGCGCAGATCATCCGCGTCGAGAAGTTCAATTTTGTTGACTTCGTGCGACGTGCGGAAACCATCAAAGAAGTGAAGGAAAGGAAGGCGCGCGCGCAGCGTCGAGGCGTGCGCGATCAGCGCGAAGTCGTGCGCTTCCTGAACGCTGGTGCTGGAGAGCATCACCCAGCCGGTTTGACGGGTTGCCATCACGTCGGCATGATCGCCGTAGATGCTCAACCCCTGCGCCGCGATCGAACGCGCCGCAACATGGATGACGGCGCTGGTAAGTTCACCAGCGATTTTGTACATATTCGGGATCATCAGGAGCAAGCCCTGTGATGCCGTAAAAGTCGTTGCCAGCGCTCCGGCTTGCAGCGCACCATGAATTGCGCCCGCTGCGCCGCCTTCGCTTTGCATCTCGAATACCTGCGGGACTGTTCCCCACAGATTCGGCTGATTCAGAGATGCCCATTCGTCAGCCCACTCGCCCATCGCGGAGGATGGCGTAATTGGATAAATGGCAATGACTTCGCTTAACTGATAGGCAACACGGGCAGTCGCCTCGTTGCCGTCGATCATCGCGCTTACACGCTCACTCATCTTGTAGTTCTCCTAATTCGCCCAATTCGTCGAGATATTCAAAGACGCGGGCGGCTTCTCCTTCGTCAACAACGCTCAATGCCACGCCTACATGGACATAGACATAGTTTCCAATTTCGGCTTCCGGGACATAGGTCAGGCTGATGGTTTTCACCACACCACCAAAACTCACTTGACCGGTGCGCTGGAGCGGGGTTTCGCCCTGTTGAATAGCGACGATTTTTCCGGGTACTGCTAGGCACATACTTCCCCCCCTATTCTGACTCCCTCCCATGATCATGCGAGATAGATACCGTGCGCCGTAGTGACGACAGTCACATGAAAAGGGTAGCAATCCGCTTAAAAGCTATTCACAGGCGGTCTTAAGAAGCCCTTGACCCCCTTTCCTCGCTGACGCAAAAAAAGGGGGAAGGAAGAGGTAAGTGATATTTTTCAAAAAACTTTCAGAACCAATCTATTGTTCAGCGGCAGATCATCAATGAAAGGCTATGTTGTGCCGGTTCGCGTCCACTGCGGCGATTTATCCGCCAATGCTTCGATCAAACGAATGGTAAGTTGTACTGCTTCGTCGAGTTTTGCCGGACTGAGCCATTGAATCGTATCGTGCGGCGTGTGCATCGCCGACGTAACAGCGGTAGATGAGATGGCAAAACTGGGAACGCCGCGCGCGGCGTATAAGCTGTGCGTGCTTTCGACCCACGGATCAACGCGCTTGACAGCAGGAAAACTGTGCAGCGTTTGATCGAGCGTGCTGCTTAATGCGTCGGAGTGCGCCATGACGGTGATGGTGTTCGTCCCCAACGTTTGCCCCACGCCGTCAAGATTAATGGCGGCGATGACGCTGCTCATATCATGGTGCTGCTGTATGTAGCGATCGTAACACTGCGAAAGTGCCGTTCCGCACCCGTAGTATTCTTCGTTGTTCAGCGCCGCATATTCGATCCACGCGGGCAGATAACGCCCTAACATGCGATCGCCGAGCGCGATCAACGCACCCGCGCCGCTGGCATTATCCCACGCGCCGGGGGTATCGATCATGGTGTCAAAGTGAGCGGTGACGATGATGATATTCTTGGTCTTACCGGGCTGGCGGGCGATGACATGATCGCTGTAGCCCCATGTGCGCGTGGCATCAATCCGCACCGTGACCTGTGTGCCAACATGCGCCGCCAGCATGAGCGCAAGCTCTGGTGTAACGACGGCAGATGGGATTTCAAAATCAGCGTCGGTGATCGGCTCCCATGCGGACGGGGCGAGCCGCGTAAACAGGATGACAGCGGGTTTGCCCCGCTCAAGTACATCAAAAAGACGCTCCTGCGCCGGGGATAAGCCGAACGGATTCGACTTTGCCCACAGCGGTTCTTTCGCCAACGCGCCGTAAAGCAGCACGATCTTATCGGTGATGGTGCGGCTGGTGAGTTCTTCAATCGTTCCGGCGCTCAACAGCGCGGCGGTTTTTTCGCACGGGGGCGAAAAAGTGTTCGCGCGGATCGGGTGGGTTTCGCCGTCCATGATCACACGGCTGTTGATGTCACGCCAGATCGGCGCATCAAAACGCAGCATTTCAGGCATCATGCCGAGGCGCTGGAAATTAGAGGCGATCATTCCGGCGGCGGCGTGGTTCGCGGGTGATCCGATGGGACGCGCCCCGATCTCAACCGCCAGATGGGTGACATATTCAAATGTTTTGGTCGCAGGGTGCGCGTCGATCATCCCGTTACTCCTTCAAGTTCTATTTTCAGGGTAACGCGGGATGATCGGCAGAACATCTGTTAAATGTCCATGCTAGACCATGAGAGAACTCACCCGAAAATGGGGCTTGAGGGGAAACAAATGATTCGATTCAATCCATCGATCGGTTGATAGGATGGATAAAACCACGATGGTCTGCTGGCGTGATCGCGTTTCTGATCAAAGTGGGTTAAAAATGGCGTGAAGCTCACAACGAGGAACACGATGATCAGAACACCCTTTGACCTGCCGGGACGCTTCTACAAAGGCAATCTTCACTGTCACAGCACCGTCAGCGACGGCGGCGGAACGCCGGAGGCGGTCTGCCAGTTTTATCAAAACGCGGGCTATGACTTCATCTCACTGACCGATCATTTCTTGCCGGAATATGGCTTCCCGATCACTGACACGACGCCGTTCCGCAGCGAGCATTTTACGACGATCATCGGCGCGGAACTCCACGCCGGACGTAACTCGAACGGGGAAATCTGGCATATTCTCGCGAACGGACTCCCGCTCGATTTTGCACCGCAGCAGGGCGAAACCGGACCGCAAATCGCGCGGCGGGCGATGGACGCGGGTGCGTTCGTCACATGCGCGCACCCCGCATGGTACGCGCTCCCCGAAGCGGACGTGATCAGCTTGGGCGATGTCCACGCCATCGAGATCATCAACGGGATCGCCTACGGTCACAATGACAAAATTGACAGCACGTATATGCTGGATGTGATGCTCTCTCAGGGGCGGCGTTATTGGGCGCTGGCGACGGATGACTCGCATTTTCACCCGCAGCATCACGATACGCTGATGGGCTGGTCGATGGTCAAGGCGGAATCGAATACGCCGGAAGCGCTCCTCGCGGCGCTCAAGGCAGGGGAGTATTACAGCAGCGAAGGTCCTGATTTCTTCAATGTCGAAATTGTGCCGGGGGACTGTGTGCGGATCGAATGTTCGCCTGTGGACAGCATGTGGGTGATCGGCAAAGGCTCAAAGGCAGTGTATCAGCATGGAAATAACATGCGGAGCGGTGAATTGAGCATCAAACGCTGGAGTTCGAATTTCTGCCGCGTGATGATCCGTGATAGATACGGACGGCGCGCATGGATGAATCCGGTATGGTGGTGAACCCGCGCCGTTTGACATGGTTTCACGCCGCAATCGCGCTCGTCATGATCGCGGCGGTGGTTGCGCGGCTGATCCCCGGCACACGCACGATCGATGATGCGTTTATCACCTTCCGTTACAGCCGGAACATCGTCGAGGGGATCGGCTTCGTGTACAACCCCGGCGTGCTGACGCTCGGCACAACCACGCCGCTGTTCACGTTGATTCTTGCGGGCGTGGGTGCGATCATGGGCGGCGGCGATTATCCGAACTACGCGATCGTGATCAGCGCGCTTGCCGATGCG
>CALBRY010000589.1 GCA_937927665.1 uncultured Chloroflexota bacterium | reverse complement strand
TTTAGGTGACGACGGTGATACCGAGCAAGAAGGCGAGGGTTAAGATGATGCTCCACACCAGCGCGGCGAGGGACATGATCACGAACAGGCGGCGCGGCGGGGCATTGAGCGCCATCGCGATGACTGCGCCGATCTGCGCGCCCAGTGTAACCGGCGCAAGCGCTCCCAAGCCGATCATACCGTACCGCTGCCAGATGCGATACAGGCGGCTGTTAGGATCAAGCGTGGCGCGTGAACCGATGCGGCGGTCAATCCATGCGCGCAGCCTTCCCCCGGCAAACGCGACGATCCCGACGCCGCTGGCATAACTGAGCGTCGCTGTCAGGATCACAACGAGGGGAGATAAACCGAGCGCTAATCCGGCGGGGATTGACCACCAGAACGAGAAGAACGCCAGCGCAAATGTGCTGAGGACTTTGGAAAGTTCAATGAGTAGTTCCGTCATGGCGGGAATTATAACACTACTTCATGAATGAATAATAGGAGATTGGTGATCTTGATCCTTGCTCCTACCATGAGGTGTACTAAGGTGGATGTTTGTGCTATCTTTCACAAGAGATATTCGCCTCAATCCCCTCTGGAGGGATCATGGTTGTTCATTCATCCCCCGTACCTGTGGATAACGCATCCACCACACAAATCACTCCAGTTGGTTACGCCTATGAATTGAACGGGCGCGGAAACACCTTCACCAACGTGCGGTTGATTTTATTGGGTCTGATCGTCGTCTATATCAGCGTCCCCTTCCTTTACATCGTCCATGAGTTCATCAGAACCGTGGGTGGAGCTGTACTCGGCGGTACGTCGTCGTATGAACAGTTTCTCCTGTTCGTGGCGACGGTATGTCTTTTCGGGATCACAGCGCGCATGTATGGCTCACTAATTGGGGAAGCGCTGTTCACTATGGTGGGTAAAAGCCAGAGCACGCGTGACGTTACCATCATCACGGCGATCTTGGGCGCTGCCGCCTTTGGGATGTATCTGGTGGTGCACCGCGCATGGCACGGCGAAGGGGGCTTCAATTCGTGGGTTGATATGATGGTTCTCGCGGTTGTCTTGCTCACAATGCTGGTCGGTTTGGTTGGGAAGCCTGCTGCACTGATGCGGCGTACCCCCGTGTGCCCGCCGTGCGGAACCTACATGCAAAAGAAGCAAGCGAGTAGGTTCAATTGCACCAATGAAGCGGAGGTGTTGCACGCACTCAACAGCGGCGAATACGCCCGCTTGCGCGATTTTACCCCCGCTGATAAGAACATGCCCGCTCACGAGGTAGTGACGGTAAGCATCTGGGAGTGCCGCCGCTGTCACCAGCACGGGTTTGTCAATGCCGAACGCGAACAACCCAAAGACACGAAGAAACCGGATTTTTCCCCGCTTCAGCGCGTTGATATCCTGTGCTCACTGCCCCTTGACGAAGCGGCGATCACCACGCTGAAGGCTTAACCGCGCCGCGTTCATCGACCACAGCGGGGATTGCGTCACCCCGACTGTGGTCGATTTTGTGTGCAGGGTCATTCGGGTCAGTTTCGAACTTTGCGCCGCACACCTCACAAGTGACAGTAATCGTTTGTTTCCGCGTGGTCATTCGTGCATCCTTTCATGCGATGTTCAGCGGAACACGCTATTCTGATTATACGCCGCTTTTTATTCGATGGGATATATTCTGTGCGCGCTTATTATTCCGATACGTTTGTCCTACCGCTCCCGCCTGATCACCGTTTCCCCATGGCGAAATATGCCCTGCTGCGTGAGCGATTGATCGCGGACGGTATCCTCTCACCATCTAATCTGCTTCTGCCGGATGCGGCGACAGACGAGCAGATTTTGCGCGTGCACGACGCGGATTATCTGGAGCGGGTGAAAAACGGCTTACTCACCGAACGCGAAATCCGGCGGATCGGCTTTCCTTGGTCGCCGGAGATGGTCGAACGTTCCCGCCGTTCGAGCGGCGCGACTACTGCCGCCTGCCGTGCCGCGCTTGAGGACGGGATCAGCGTGAATTTGGCGGGCGGGACTCATCACGCTTTCCCCGATCACGGCGCGGGCTACTGCGTGTTCAACGACGCAGCGATTGCGGCGCGTGTAGTGCAGGCAGAAAAGCGCGTTCGCCGCGTGGTGATCCTCGATCTCGACGTGCATCAAGGGGATGGCACGGCGGCGATCTTCGCGGGCGATACCAGCGTATTTACGTTCAGCGTACACGGCGCGAAGAATTTCCCGTTTCACAAACAGCGGAGCAGCCTTGATATTGAACTCCCTGATGGGACGGGCGACGCGGATTATCTCGCCGTTGTCGAAGAAGGTACACGGCGCGCCATTGCAACGGCGGGGGCGGACATGGCGATCTATCTCGCGGGCGCTGATCCGTATGTGGGGGATCGACTGGGACGGATGAGTGTGACAATCACCGGATTAGCGGAACGCGACCGGATTGTTTTTCGGCTGTGTGCCGAAGCGGGCTTGCCCGTCGCGGTGGCGATGGCGGGCGGCTACGCGAAACAAATCGAAGATATTGTCACGATCCACGCGCAAACCGTGCGATTGGCTTCGGCATTTATCAGCTAGCTTGTGCAGGATTGCACAATCGATCCTATAATTACATTGTGTGTATCTACTCGAAAAGGATGACCACGCATGAATCGTCGTATTCTCGCTGTTCTTCTCATTTTGGGTGCGCTCATGACCTCAGCGCTCGTCGTCAATGCACTTAGTTGGAATTCAGGCACGGTGACACTCACCTGCACAGGCTTTGTTGATAACGGGGTGTCGATGACCGGCGATCGCGTGAATTTCGGTGCTGACCGGGAACGCGTCAGCATCCATGTCACTGATGGCGATGGTACTGTTCTGTACGATCTCACGTTCCAGTTTGCTATTGGTCAAACTTTGGCACTCGGCAGCCCTTCATATACGGTACTGCCTGATTACAATCCGATCACCTTCACTTTGATCAGCGAAGCAGGCAACGAACTACCGGAACAGCTTGTGTATACCACGACCGGAAACTGCCCCGGACTGCCGACCTATGGTGAGACTCCCGCCGCATCAAGCGCCGCCTGCGGGCTTGCCCTCCCGTCAGGCTCGGTCGTTGGTGAAGCACCGAACGGCGCGCAGGTCTACTACGCCCCCGGTCAAATCACCAACATCACCTTGAAGCCCGGCACGTATACGGTTGTCGGTCAGGACGCGAGCGAAACGTATTACAAGATCATCCTCGCATGCCAGTTCGTGTGGGTGCGCAAAGACGCGATGCAGCCGAGCTATCAAGCGCCTCAGAACGGCGCGCCGCTGCCTACAAATATCGTCAGCTAACGACTCCCTACGAGGGAAACGCATCAATAAACAGGTCAGGAAAGGGCATGATGATCGCAATCGCCCGTTGTGACCCGATTGAGAATATAATGCGTTTGCCCTATGAAGCTAGAAGCGCCTTCCGGTTGGAGGGCGCTTTTTTATGAGATAATCCGCCCCTATTTGAGAGATGCTTGATCCCGGTATTGATAAACAAAACCGAGGATCGCAAGGATGACGGTGCCGATCAAACTGATGGCGCTGTAGCTGAACACGGTTTGCGCCGCGACTTCGCCGATGCCGAAGATCAATAACACCCCGGTCATGATCGACTGCGCGCCGAGGATAGCTGTTGAAATCATGATGATCGGCTTACTGAGCGCCAAGCCGATCACCGCACCGAGCACCCCGCCGATCAAGACGAGGGCAAGCAGAGTCGTATCATCGGCGCTGAATGCTTGACCAATCAATGCGGCGATGCCGACGCCGAGCGCTGCGCCAGCGATCACGATGCCGATCGGGTAGAGCAGATACCCCAGCAGTGCGCCAACTAACCCGCCGACAATCCCGATCACGAGTGCGGTCACCTGCCCCAGATCAGCCGTTAAAGATGCGCCGATTACGAAACCGATCAAAAAACCGACGACGACAAGCACAATGCGAAATAGGCGCAGCCCCACAAAACAATTCAGCAACCCCACGAGAATATAGATCAACGCTGCTAACAAATTCATCTTGCCCCCCGATCTATACCGTTCAGCACAGTAAAGCGAAAGGTTCGTGCTATTGGATCAGCCGATTGTAGGGTTAAAATGGGTGACGCAAACGTTCCTGAATAGGAAAGGTTTATCGTGGCAGCAGCAATCACCATCAACCAGATCGCGCAGCATGTCGGTGAAGAAATCACCCTGCGCGGCTGGGTTTACGACAAGACCGAAACCAAAAAAGTGTTCTTCGTGATGTTCCGTGACGGCACAGGGTTGGTTCAAGGAGTCGGGTTCAAACCGGACTTGAGCGAAGCCTTGATCGCCCAGCTTACGGCGCTCACACAAGAAAGCGCCGTGATCGTGACCGGCGTGGTACAGGAGAATCCAAAAGCGGAAAAAAGTGTTCCACAAGGGTATGAACTGGCGATTACGGCAGTCGAAGTGCTTCAGATCGCTTCGGATTACCCGATCACGCCGAAAGAACACGGCACCGATTTCTTGATGGACAACCGTCATTTGTGGCTGCGCTCAAAACGCCAGTGGGCGATTATGCGTATCCGCGCGACGATCGTTCACACGCTCCGCAACTGGCTGGATGATCAGGGCTTCTTACTGGTCGATACGCCGATCATCACGCCAACAGCGGGCGAGAACACCACCAACCTGTTTGAGATCGATTATTTTGGCGAACCTGCGTATCTGGCGCAGACGGGACAGCTTTACAACGAAGCCAATATGATGGCATTCGGGAAAGTGTACTGCTTTGGTCCGACATTCCGCGCCGAAAAATCGAAAACGCGCCGCCATTTGATGGAATTCTGGATGCTTGAGCCGGAGATCGCGCATTGTTCGCTTGAAGAACTGATGACGCTTGAAGAACAGATGATCGCGCATGTGGTCAGCGTCGTTCTCGAAAAGCATCAGGCGGAATTGGCGATCCTGGAACGCGATCTATCGCGTCTGGAAGCGATCAAAGCGCCGTTCGCACGCATCAGCTACGACGAAGCCGTCGAGCGGATTCAAGCGGCGTATGCCGCCGAAACTGACCCGGAACGCAAGGAATTTCTCAAAATTGAATGGGGCGAGGACTTCGGCGGCGCGCATGAAACCGCGATCGCGGAAATGTTCGATCGTCCGGTGTTCGTGTATCACTACCCGACCGCCGTCAAAGCATTTTACATGCAGCCTGTCGAAGGTCGTCCGGAAGTCTGCCGGAGTGTTGACCTGCTCGCGCCGGAAGGCTACGGGGAAGTAACAGGCGGCAGTGAGCGCATCTTCGATGAAGCCTTGATGGATGTACGTGTCAAGAATTTTGGCATCGATCCGGAGGCGTATTCGTGGTATCTCGATCTGCGGCGATTCGGCAGCGTGCCGCATGCGGGATTCGGCTTGGGCTTGGAGCGCACCGTCGCGTGGATTTGCGGGCTGGATCACCTACGTGAGGCGATCCCGTATGCGCGCATCCTGAACCGGAAGTATCCGTAATCAATTAAGCTCCGCACCGTATGGGCTGTGTCAATCAGCCTATGCGGTGCGGGGCATATTTCCAAAATAAACACCCCCCATTTTGGCGCGTTGACGCTCCGCCTCTCCGTGTGTTACGATCCACCGATAACGCCCTGTCCCGTACCGCCTTTATTGGACTGGTGCGTCTTGATTTACACCTTATCTAAGTGGAGTTTGAACATGTCGATTGATTTTATTTCCCGCATTATCGGGATGATCGTGTTTGCACTGGTCGGTGCGCGTTTGGGTATTACGATTGCTGATCCGCTTGCGCTGCCCGAATTAGGCGTCTCGTTGGTGTTCGCGTTGGTCGGCGCGTTGGTCGGGTTGATTCTGACCCCTTATTTGACCATCCGCCCGATCGCCCGCGCCCGTGCTCAGATCAGCGAACAGCCGATTGAAGTCTTGTTCACAAGCCTGCTCGGGTTGCTCGCCGGGTTGACAATCGCACTGCTGACGGCGTACCCGCTTTCGCTGCTCGATCCGCCGCTGGGACGGTTGATCCCGCCGATCATGGTGGTGGTGCTGGCGTATTTGTTCACGGTGATTTTTAGCGCGCGTTCGCGCGATGTGTGGCAGTTCTTGTTTGAGTGGCTGGGAATCGGCAAGGCGCGCAGTTTATATGGCAGCGGTGAGGAGCGTTCGCTCCTGCTGGATACGAGCGTTTTGATCGACGGGCGGATTGTTGATATCGCCAAAACAGGCTTTATCGGCGGGACGCTGCTTGCGCCGCGCTTTGTGGTCAGTGAACTGCATCGTGTCGCCGATTCGTCTGATCCGCAGCGGCGTTCACGCGGGCGGCATGGCTTGAATAAGCTGAACGAACTGCAGCGCGAACCGACGATTCTCTTTAAGATCATCGAGGATGATATTGACGATGAGGATGAAGTCGATGATAAGCTGATCGCGCTGGCGGTGAAAATGCAGTCGCCGATCCTGACGGTCGATTATCCGCTGAATCAGGTAGCGCGGGCGCAAGGCGTACAGGTCTTGAATATCAACTCGCTGGCGAATGCGGTGCGATCGGTTTACATCCCCGGTGAACGCTTTACTATCCGCGTGATTCAGGAAGGTAAAGAGGCGAATCAAGGGGTGGGCTATCTAGAAGATGGCACGATGGTGATCATCGAAAACGGCAAACAGTATATGGATCGCACGATTTACGTCAGTGTGACGAAATTGATCAACAAGGAAACAGGGCGCATCCTGTTTGC
Organism: uncultured Chloroflexota bacterium; assembly: GCA_937927665.1. GTDB lineage: Bacteria > Chloroflexota > Anaerolineae > Aggregatilineales > Phototrophicaceae > Flexifilum. The sequence continues at coordinate 2,906 of CALBRY010000589.1, read as the reverse complement.
CACCCCGGAAAAATCGTAAGGCTCGGCTCTCCCTCACACGACGCTGTGAGGGAGAGCCAAGGATCGCCCGATTGCTTGCGATCAACCCCTTAAACGTGGTTTAATTCGCCACAAAATTGATGTTACCCGCTGTCTCGCCATTCTCGACCGTTCACGATAGCCCTGATAGCAGGGTGCAAATTACGATTTTGAAGAACGGAGCGATCCCCCGTGAATGTGCAGGCTGAGCGCCGACTCCTTTTGGCGTATCCTGATTGTGAGCCGGATTTTGACGCTCCTGATGTTGTCGCTTATCTTGCCCAACTTGAACCGTTTACTTTTCGAATTGAGCATGTCACCACGACAGCAGCGCTGTTCACTGCACTGATCCAGCCGCCGCCTCATTGTATTCTGATATCCGACCAGATCACGGATGATCTGGATGGGTTGATCCGCGACTTGAGGACGCTTGCTTACCCGATCTATCCTCAGGCGGTCGTGATTATCGGGGAGTCGGTCGATCCGCAGTATGCGCTGCGATTAATCCGCGCTGGTGCATCGGATTACCTGCCGCGCGCCGACCTGACGCCGCTCCGCTTGATCTGCGCCATCGAAAATGCGGTGCGGCAGCGGGAAACCGAGATCGGGCTGGCAGATGAACAGCGGCGCAACCGTCAGATCGAGGAAATCGCCGCGCAATCACATGAGCATTATGGCGAAGGACTCCATTCGATCCGCGCGATGCGTTTTGATTACAACGTGCTGACCGGCAGAGTTGAGCGCAGCAGAGGGTTATATGCTGTGACGGGTTACACGGTCGAAGAATCCGAGCCAACACGCGATTGGTGGAATGCGCTTATTCATCCGGATGACCGACCGCGTATGCTGGCGGAATATCAAGCGCATCTGCAAGATGCGAACCCACAGCATGATCTTCATGCCGCCGAATACCGCTTGATCCATCGTAGCGGGCAGATTATTTATGTCTGGTCACAATCCACACTGCTGCGTGATGAATCGGGAAAGGTTGTGCAGATCGTCGGCAGTGTGACGGACATCAGCGAACGTAAGCGAGCCGAGCAGGAACTCAAACTAACGCAAGAACGCTTTCGATTGGCGAGGGATGCCGTACAAGCAATCGTCTACGATTACGATCTCGTATCAGGGACGGTTGAGCGTTCGCATGGGCTGACGGAAATGCTCGGATATGACACTGATGAAATTGATCCGAGCGGCGGATGGTGGATAACGCTCGTTCACCCCGATGATGTCGCATTCATCCGGGCGGATACTGCCCGCGTATTCAACGATCCGGCGATTTACCAGTACGATCGTGAATACCGCGTCCGGCATAAAGATGGACATTGGGTGTATGTGTGGGATCGCGCGGTGTATTTGCGCGATGAAAAAGGTGTGCCCGTGCGGGTGGTGGGCAGCACGATTGACATCAGCGCATTGAAAGAAACACAGTCGGTACTGCGTGAGCGTGATCAACTGATCCGCCAAACTGCCGATACGCTGCCGGGGATTCTCTTTCTATACGATCTGATCGAGAAACGCATCATCTTCACCAATCAGCAGGTGGAGCAGATGTTCGGGATCAGCCCCGACGGATTTTTGGCGATGGATCGTTCGTTTCTACAGGGATTCATCCATCCGGCTGATATTGCCAGCGTCCTAGAACTGCTGGGGCAGGCTCACGCGCTGCCGGATGGTGAGTTTTTGTATGTGGAATGTCGATTGCGCCATGCTTCCGGCGAATGGTGCTGGATGCAGGTGCGGATGGTGATGTTTGCGCGGCTTCCCAACGGTGAGCCGAAAGTGGTATTAGGATACCTGCAAGATATCAATACGCAGAAGCAGATCGCGCTGGCGGAACAGGATCAACGCCAGTTTGCGGAGGCAATCGCCCGAATTGCACTCACGCTGAACAGCACGCTCGATCTGCCGCAGGTGCTGGAACACATCCTCGATACGCTCTCTCAGGTTGTGCCGTATGACACGGTGAATATCATGCTGGTGAGGGATCGTCAGGCGCGGGTGGTCGGGATGCGCGGATTTGAAGAAAATTCGCTGGTGGAGATGGGGGAAGCGCTGCGCGTGCTGGCACTCCCGATCGATCAACATCCTGATCTTCACACGATGATGCACGTCCATGAGCCGATCATTATTCCGCTCATCGCAGAGCATCCGACACGTTCGGCGAGTATTGCCTCGACTCCGCTGCAAAGTTATCTCGGCATGGTGATCGCGTTCGGGGATGAAGTCCTCGGTTTCATCAACCTGAACAGCCGTCTCCCCGATTTCTTTACGGTGGAACATGCCGCACGCCTCAAGGTATTCGCCGCCCAAGCCGCGATTGCGATTCGTAACGCGATCGCGCTGGAACACGCGCAAGAACTGAGCACGCTCAGAGAGCGTCAGCGCATCGCCCGCGATCTGCATGATTCGGTCAGTCAGCTTTTGTTCAGCGCGGCGCTGCTTTCCGAAACATTGATGCGTGTGCCGGATCACCCGCAGTTAGAATCGAATCTGGAACAGCTTTGGCGGCTCAATCGCGGCGCACTGGCGGAGATGCGAAAGCTGGTGGTTGAAATGCGCGATGTCGATACCGAGTCGTTTAACCTCGTGGAGATGATGACACAGCTTGCGAATGCCGCGATGGGACACGCCGATCAGCTAGAGATTAAGCTGCATGTTGAAGGCAGTGTCGAGCTTCCGGTCAAGGTGCGGACGACGTTTTACCGCATCACGCAAGAGGCGCTGAATAATGTGATCAAACACGCGCACGCGCATCATGTGGCGATTCAGCTTGACTGCGAGAAAGACGGTGCGGTGCTGACCGTGACGGACGATGGACAGGGGTTTGATCCGGCGCTGATTGGTTGGAGCAGCGTCGGGCTGGTCAATATTCGGGAGCGTTCGCG